>CAKRWK010000240.1 GCA_934417455.1 uncultured Eubacteriales bacterium | reverse complement strand
GAATGTCGTGCACGTCCGTCCACATGACGCCGCCTTCGATGATAAAGGTTTCGATGAAAATGAAGTTTTCCGCCGTGCGCAGGTCGGCAAGCATGGCGCGGAACATGTCCTCGCCGTCGTCAAAATAGGTAGCCTCGGTGTGACGGTACACCACGGCGGACGGGTCGTCGTTCAGAATGGCAAGCGCCCGGCCGGCCGCCCCGGCGTCCTCTGCGGACAGGCGGTCAATCTCGGCGGTACGCACGGTGGCCGACGGCGTGAACGCGGCGATTTTTTTCAGTTGCCGTCGCTCGGTGCGGGTCAGTTTGCGCGTGAAAAACAGAACGTACAAAAGTACGCCGAAATACGGCATCAGCAGGATGACGAGCATCCACGGCACCTTGTATTCCGGATTCGTGTCGCGGCCGACGAGGTGAAAAAACACCAGCACGTCCACCACCAACGCCGTTACCATCAGCCACGGAAACAGCGACGACAGATATATACCCGACAGCGCGATAAACGCGATGTCAAGCAGAATGAGAATGGCCGATACGGCATATCTCGACAGAAAAACGCGACAAAATTTTCTCATAATATCGGATGCGGGGATGTCACATGCGGCAAACCCTTTTTCCCGTCAGTTTTTTTCTTCCCCGTCTTCGTCTTTGGCAAAACGGCCGATGCCGACGAGCGTATCGACCGGCAGTGAGAACAGCACCGCCGACCCCTCGGTCTGCAATCCCGCCACCGCTTTGACGGCTTCCATGATTTTCGGCTTGTATTCCGTTGTGGTGAGGAAGGTCAGCGTATCGGTTTCCGTTTTCAATGTGGTGCCGATTCTGGCTTCCGCGACGGCGTTACCTATGCTTTTTGTATGCAAAAGTGTGCATCCGGTGGCACCGGCGTTGCGCGCGGCGTCGATAGCGGCGTCGGAATACTTCTGATTGACAACAGCGATAACAAGTTCGTGCATGGGGGCGTTCTCCTTCTTTTTCTGTTTTTCCGACGGCCGTTCGGATTTGTCCGTCGGGGTCAGTGCGCGGTGAATAATGTTCGATATACCGGAGAGCGGCACGGTAAATGCCACGCCGCGCCCGGGCAGATACAGGCAGAGTTTTTCGGAAATATGGTGCAGAACGTTCCGCTCGGCCGACGCGGGAATAAGGGAAAGTATCACGCGCTTTTCCACCTCGTCAATACCGAAGAAACTGCGGTAACTCGACTTGGCCGTCCCGGCGCCGAAGCCGGAAAAATGAAGGGCGGCGGTGCACTCGTTGCACGCCTCGGCGTAAGCCTCGTCATCGTCGCGGCCGACAATGCCGATCAGAAGTTTCAGTCGTCCTTCGTCGTGTTTAGCCATGGAAAATCCCCTCTCTGTCCGTGAAGTCGGCGGAATAGTCGATAAATTCTTCCGTTTCGGAAACAAAACGGCGCAGGCGTTTTTCGTGTTCGATTTTATACAGCAGACCGCATATCTGAATGGAAATGATGGGCGTCAGCGCGACGAACGATACACAACCGAACGCGTCGGTCATGACGTTGCCGCCGAGTTTTTGACAGGCGCCGATGGCCATAGGGAGAACGAACGCGCTCATCATGGTACCGCTGGCCACGCCGCCCGAATCGAAGGCGATACCGGCAAAAATGCCCGGCACGAAGAAGGACAGGCCGATGGCGATGGCATAACCCGGAATCAGAATCCACATGATATGTATGCCCGTCAGAATGCGGAGCATGGACAGCCCGAGCGCGGCCGCCACACCGACGGACAGGCCGAGTCCCGTCGTCTTTTTGGAAACGGCACCCGCCGTCATCTGCTCCACCTGCTTGTTCAGCACGTACACCGACGGTTCGGCGCGGACAATGAAGTAACCGAGGAGCATGCCGACGGGAATGAGAAGCCAGCCCGAACCGATGGTGGCGATGCCCTCCCCGATGGCATATCCGATGGGAAGGAAGCCGATGTTGGCGCCGGTAAGGAATACCGTCAGTCCGATAAAGGTGTACAGAACGCCGATGCCGATACGGATGAGTTGTTTGCGGCCGAAGGCGCGAGACACCAGTTGGAACAGCACCGTAAAGACAAGAATGGGCAGCAGCGCCAGCGCCACCTCGGGCGCATATTCGCCGAGACCGGCGAGGTAACTGAGAAGTCCCGAACGGGTGTCCGGCACGTGGGTGATGGGGCTCATCTCGTAGGAGCCGCCGCCGATTTTGAAGGCGATACCGAGCACCAGCACGGAAATGATGGGGCCGATACTGCAAAGAGAGACGATGGAAAAGGAGTCGTTGCCCTCTTTGGCGCGGGCGGACGAAACGCCGGCGCCGAGAGACATGAGGAACGGCACCGTCATGGGTCCCGTCGTCACGCCGCCCGAGTCAAAGGCCACACACAGCAGGTCGGGCGAGACGAACCTGCAGAGAATGAATGTCAGAAGATA
>CAKRWK010000239.1 GCA_934417455.1 uncultured Eubacteriales bacterium | reverse complement strand
TGGCCGGTCTGCACATCAATCCGCACATGGACAACCCGTATTTCGTCTCCATCGAACCCACTGTTCCGCACAGCATTTCGTATGCCGAGGCCTCCTACACCTTTGCCGACGGCAGCACGGCCACCGTCGCGTGGAAGAAAACGGACGAGGGCAAACTGTCCGTCCGCATTCATCTTCCCGACGCCGCGTGCGGCGAATTTCATTACGCCGGCACCGCAAGGCAACTGCTCCCCGGTGATCTGTCGCTCCTTCTGCCGCTCGCCTGAGACAGGCAAAGTTGCTTTCGGCGCAGACCTGAAAAACATGCCGTACGCCTGCACGGTGCTGACGGACAGTTCTCCGCCCGTCTTGCGATTGCCGTGCGAAAGCAGTCGCCCGTAATTCATGTTGTCTTTCATAGAGCATCTCCTTATTCCCGATATGCTCTGTTATACCGCGCCTGTCACGGCGGGGAATCTGCCTTCCGTTGACTTTTTCCGTTGTTTTTGTCCCGTTTTCATTGACTTATTCCGTCATTTTCACCCAGTTTTCATTGACTTATTCCAAAAGAAAAGAACCGGCCGTGCAGGCCGGTTCTTTTTGCGAGGGGAAAATCAATATGCGGTGTGGTAGAGTTCGAGGATTTCGGCGACGGAGGTCTTGCGGGGGTTGCCGCCGGTGCAGGGGTCGATAAACGCGTCATTGGCCAACTGTTCGAGCGCTTCTTTCGGAATATGGATGTCCGAAAGGTGCTGCGGGATGTTGATGGACAGGGAGAGTTCGCGCACGGCCTCGATAGCGAGGTTCGCGGCTTCCTCATCGGACAGGCCGTCGGTCTTTTTGCCCATGGCGCGGGCGATGTCGCGGTACTTTTTCAGCGCGGCGGGTTTGTTGTATTCCATGACATAGGGCAGAAGGAGCGCGTTGGCAACGCCGTGCGGCACGTCAAAGCGGGCACCGAGCGGGTGCGCCATGGAGTGAACAATGCCGAGGCCGACGTTGGAGAACGCCATGCCGGCCACATAAGAACCGTAGGCCATGCCTTCTCTGGCGGCGGCGTTCTTGCCGTCGTCCACAGCGGCTTTCAGGTTTTCGGCGATGAATTTGATGCTGTTCCAGCAGAGCAGGTCGGACAGCGGGGTGGCGCCGGCGGTGATATAGCCTTCAATCGCGTGGGTGAGGGCGTCCATACCGGTGGCGGCGGTCAGGCCTTTGGGCATCGACATCATCATTTCGGCGTCGTTGAACGCGACAACGGGAATGTCGTTGGGGTCGACGCAGACGAGTTTACGACCGGCGTCTTCATCGGTGATGACGTAGTTGATGGTGACCTCGGCGGCCGTGCCGCTCGTGGTGGCAAATGCGAGAATCGGGAAGGCCTTGTGTTTGGTGTCGGCCACGCCTTCCAGGCTCTTGACGTCGGCAAAATCGGGGTTCTCGGCGATGATACCGATGGCTTTCGCGGTGTCCATGCAACTGCCGCCGCCGATGGCGACGATAACGTCGGGTTTGTACGCCTCAAACGCGGCAAGGCCGGCTTTGACATTGGCAATCGTGGGGTTGGCTTTGACGTCGGAGAAAATCGTGTAGTCATAACCGCCTTCATCGAGCACGTCGGTGACGAGTTTCACGACATTGAATTTGACAAGGTCTTTGTCGGACACGATGAAAACTTTCTTCGCGCCTCTCTTCTTCAGTTCTCCCAGCACCTCGCGGCGGCATCCGGCGCCGAAGTAACTGGTTTCGTTGAGTACCATTCTGGACATAACAAAATCTCCTTTAATTGAAGTTTTTGGATTTTACGTACCTATTTTATCATACCCATGCGCACGTGTCAATGCAATTTTTTCCGCAAAAAGTTAAAAAAATCGTGAAAAATCGTAAAGTATTGCGAAATACGGACAAATTACCGCGTCACCGTGCGAACAGCCAACTCATCACCTGTCCGTCGCGCGACACTCTGCCGATACCGCCATGCGGGCTCGTCCGCCGCCCCCGAAAAACTGCCGTTTTTCGCGACCGTCAGAAAGGTGGAAAGTTGCGGACTTATCATAGGCTGCCTCTTATTTTTTCAGGCGGAGGGCGCAGCAAAGGACATTTTTCACCGAGCGGTAAAGTTCCGCACGGGTGAGCCCGCCGGGGCGGCCGCCGCTTCGGCAAGGCCGGCGATGTAACTGACTTTGTAGGGCGGACAGACGTCGCCGCCGCTGCCGTAGCCGACGTAGAACGTGTCGCACTGACAGCGGCCGAACACCGCGACGGTGTCGGTCGGACGGAGCGGCAGGATGCCGTCGTTTTTCAGGAGCACCATGCTCTCCGCCGCGGCCCTGCGGCAGGCCTCGGGCATTCCGGGGGTTACGTGAACGGTGCTGTCCGTGATTTTGTTGCTCTCCTGTGCGAGGGCCGATTTGACGTTTTCGTGTACGGTTTCGATGGGCATATGTTTCTCCTTGCAATAGCGGCCGATGTTGTGCT
>CAKRWK010000238.1 GCA_934417455.1 uncultured Eubacteriales bacterium | reverse complement strand
CCATGCGGATAATCTGCGAGAGTGTCTTATCTTCCCCGACGCGCGTGGCGCGGCAGCGAAGGAAGCCCGACTGATTGACCGTGGCGGCCGACACGCGGTCGCCGACCGTCTTGTCGACGGGAATGCTCTCTCCCGTCAAAGCGGCTTCGTTCACCGCTCCGCTCCCCTCGACAATGACGCCGTCGGTGGGAATACTCTCACCGGGACGGACGACAAATATATCACCGACGACAACATCCTCCACGGGAACGGAAATTTCGGCGCCGCCTCTGACAACGGTGGCTGTTTTTGGCGACAGCCGCATCAGACTTTTCAGTGCGTCGGTGGTTTTACCCTTGGACATGGCTTCCAGCATTTTACCGACGGTAATCAGCGTCAGAATCATGGCGGCGGACTCAAAGTAAAACTCGTCCATATACGTCATGACGGCGGTCATGTCCCCGCGCACCTGCGCATCGGTCATGAGAAACAAAGCGACGACGCTCCATATAAAGGAAGCCGAGGAACCGAGCGCTACCAGCGTATCCATATTCGGTGAACGACGCCAGAGTGCCTTAAACCCGCTGATGAAAAAATTTTGATTTATGACCATAATGACAGCGGCGAGGAGTAACTCTACAAGTCCCATGGCAACGTGGTTGCCGTCAAACCACGAAGGAAGCGGCCACCCCCACATCATGTGCCCCATGGAGACATACATCAGGACGATGAGAAAACCGACAGACGCTATCAGACGGCGACGAAGTTTCGGCGTCTCCGTGTCGCGGAGAGCATCTGCGTCCCCCGACGCGGTCTGTTTTCTTTCGGCACCTTTTTTCTCGGCGCCGTATCCGGCCGCCTCCACGGCGGCAATCACAGCCTTCGGATCGGCCGTGCCTTCCACGCCCATGGAATTTGTCAGCAGGCTGACCGAGCAGGATGTGACCCCCGGGACAGCCGAAACCGCCTTCTCCACGCGCGCACTGCAAGCGGCGCAACTCATCCCCGTTACGCGGTATTGTTCCATATTTCTTGCCTTTCTATTGTTACCTATCGCTAACTTTGCGTCTATTATATACCAAACCGGTAGGAAAGTCAACGGCTTATTGTGAATTTTTCTTGACTTTCCTTTCCGCCTGTAGTATCATGGTAATACCATGCATAAAAACCTTCGGAGGCACACATGTTTCATGCTTATATCACATGGATTATTTTTACATCGGCCGCGGCTTTTATTCTTTACGGGGCAGACAAGATGCGGGCCAAACGCGGCAGGTTCCGTATCCCCGAAAAGATTCTTCTCGGTACCGGTGCTGTCGGCGGAGCGGTCGGTGCCCTGCTCGCCATGCAGGCCTTCCGACACAAAACAAAACACGCATACTTTTGGGTCGTCAACATTGCGGCGCTCCTTTTGCACGTAGCCGTCGGCGTGCTTCTCTTTCTAAAGGCAGGAAAATGATAAAGAATATGCGCGGAGCGAGGCGCTCCGCGCATATTCTTTATTTATTTCTGATATTTCGGAGGAAGCATGCGTATATCCCGCACCATATCGCCGTTGACCAACCGGCAGGTATCCTTTTCCTGCACTTTCAGCCAGTTGTCTTCCACCGCCAGAATTTTGCCTGTGATACCGAATGTCTCATTGAAAAGCGAAATACTGCATGTTTTACCGATAAAATCCTTTATCATTTCCGAAGGAATCATGGGACTCTCCTTTCTTCTTTTCCGGACGATGTGAAGTGCCAAAAACCAGTTTCGCCCGACAAAGACTGCGATATAAAACAAGAGTAACACGGGGAGAATATAAAGAAACGTTTCCATCATCATTTCTCCTTACGGTGTCGCAAGGCGGTCAAGGCCGCGGCCGTCACGAAAAAATATGTGATATAACCGAAAGCATCCACCCAAACGTCGGCAATTGCCGGGCCGCGCCCCGAAAGTATCTGTATGCTCTCGTCGATGAATCCGACAGGAAACGCAAGGAGCGAAAGCGCGAAAAAGCGCCGCTTCCAGAACGGAAGACCGAAAGCGCATACGGCAAGGACAACCTCAAACCCGAGAATGCCGTACTCGGTGAAATGGGCGATTTTTCGCACATATTTTATAAGGAAGTGGCCGATAGGTGTATCCGGTGATATAACCTGCGAAATTATCTGTGCCACCCGCTCGCTCTCCGCCGCCGAGGCAGGCGGAGGCATCATAGAGTGAACGAAGATAAAAAGCAACGTGACACATATCAAAACGAGAATCGTCTTTTGTCTTTTATTCATAGTCGGCGCGCCAAGGCACACATTCTGCCTCCTTTTTTGATTCAGTATTTTGATTTTTTCACATCTTTCAGCATGGCCGGGGTCACGCCGAGAGACGACAGATACGCCACGGCATCAGCCGAACCGCTGCGCCCGGCAAGAAGCATCAGCCTTGCACCCTTCTGTCTGTCATACTCCGTTCCGAAACCGTCAACAAAGCATTTTGCA
>CAKRWK010000237.1 GCA_934417455.1 uncultured Eubacteriales bacterium | reverse complement strand
CAGCGAAGACAGGATGCCGACAATGGTCACCATATGCGACGAGAAGGTAGCAAGAGAGGCCTCGATGCTCTGCTCATCGCCGATGTCGGCCAGAACGCCGTCAAATACGCCGACGGTAGAAACGTCGGACGCTGGAATCTGCAAGCCGGACTGCGCCATCAGGGTCAGAAGCCCGACCGTTTTCAGTGTCACGGTTTTACCGCCCGTATTTGGCCCGGTGACAATCAGCGTGTCAAAATCGCGGCCGATGGCAACGTCAATCGGAACCACTCTGTCCATGGGAATCAGCGGATGGCGGGCACGATGAAGATCTACCATCCGTTCGGACGTAATATGCGGACGTTCCGCTTTCATATCCGACGCCAGAGAAGCACAGGCAAACGCAAACGAAAGTTCCGTTATGTTATGGTAATTGAGCGTGAGAACGGAGGACGCCTCGCCGCAGGCGGCGGAGAGTGCGGAAAGAATCCGCTCGATTTCGTGCGTCTCTTCCGCCTTCAGACTTTTCAGTTCGTTGTTGGCGTCCACCACCGCCATGGGTTCGACAAACAGCGTGGCTCCGGTGGACGACGTGTCATGCACAAGGCCTTTGACCTCGTTTCGGTACTCCGCCTTGACGGGTACGACGTACCGGCCGCCGCGCATCGTCACAATGTTCTCCTGCAGGCATTTCTGACGGGCACCGCCGATGTAACTTTGCAGGGTATCTTTGATTTTATTGTTGGCATTACGGATTTTCCGACGTATATCCGCCAGTTTCGGCGACGCTTCGTCGGCAATCATGTCCTCCGAAAGAACGGAACGGCGGATATTTTCTTCAAGTGCCCTCTCGGGAATCAGACGGGAAAAGACGGCGTCGAGCGATGTCTCAAACGGCTTGTCCGTATGAATGTAATCGAGAAGCATCCGGGTGCTGTAAAGGAGAGACGCAATGTCAAGCAGTTCCCTTGTCGAAAGCACCGCGCCTTTGTACGCTCGCTCGGCCGCGCCGGGCACGGTCTCTTCCGCGCTGAACGGCGGATATCCCTTGTGACGGACGAGCCGGCAGGCATCGTCCGTACGTTCCTGCCTGCGCATGACAAGTTCCGCGTCCGTCTCCGGCCGAAGCGAAAGCGCCATGGCTTTGGCACCGGAGGTTGCCGCGTGATCGGCCAACATGGCCAATATCTTGTCGTATTCCAGCGTATGCAGCATTTTATCTGTAAACGGCATATAAGTTTCCTTTTATGATTTGACTTGATAATAAAAATCGAGCGTTTTGAACGTGCGCTCCAGATGATGGAGAAGATACGTTTCCGCCGCTTTGGAGAAAAGACGCATATCTTCGTCGGAAATACGGAACGAGAAGATTTTTTCGAGCGGACAGAAAATACAGTATTCCATTGCGTATTTCGCCCCTTCGGACAGCAGGCAGACCACGCGGTTTTCCCGAAAGTCAACCGCCGCCGCGTGCGCCGCTTCCTCGGCCTGCCATGTGTCCCGACAGGAAAAACAAAGAACGCTTCCGTCCATCACGTCCAAAAGGAAATCGCCCCGACGGCACCCGCACTGCCGGCAGGCCACAACGTCCGGCATAAAACCGAGAATACTGCAAGCACGTATCTCAAACGCCGCTTTGACGGTGTCCGCCGTGTATCGGCCGCTGCCGATGGCATAAAGAGAATTGAGCGAAAGACGGAGAAGGTCGCGGTCGGCTTCGGCCGTCGTAACATAGGAGAGCACCTCACATATGTACGCCGCCAGCGCAAGGCCTGGAAGTGTTTTCCGGATGTCGAAAAAACTCTCGATAAGTTCCGCCTCGCGAACCCAGTAATGTCCGTCTTTTTCCGCCAGAACATACTGCCCGTAGCAGTACTGCATGGTGGCGCTGAACTGTCGGCTTTTCAGGGAGCGCGCGCCGCGCGCCATGGCGGACACAACGCCCATTTCTTCCGAAAAGACCGTCATCATACGGTCGGACTCACTGACATCCACCGTCCGTATCACAAGTCCCCGGATGCGGATAAGATTCATGCGACATACCTCCTCGGGTGACAAGGAGCGTCAGCCCTCTTCCCTGTAACCGAAATTGGACAGAAGCGCCGCGCTGTCACGCCAGTTTTCCTTGACACGGACATACAGGTCGAGAAATACCTTGGTATCGAGGAGTTTTTCGATATCTTCCCTTGCGTACGTTCCGATTTTTTTGATATTGGCGCCACCCTTGCCGATAATCATGCCTTTATGCGACGCCTTTTCGCAGTAGATTTCCGCGCGGATGGAAACCATCCCCTCTTTTTCTTTCCATTCCTCCACGGCAACGGCCGTTCCGTGCGGAATTTCCTCATCCATCAGGCGGAGCATCTTCTCCCGGATGATTTCCGCGGCCAGTTGGCGTTCCGTCTGATCCGTCACGGCATCCTCATCGAAAAACCACTCGCTCTCGTTCAGGAACGGGCGGCATTCGGCAAGGACTGTCTCCACGCCGCGACCGTGTTTGGCACTGGTCGGCGCAAC
>CAKRWK010000236.1 GCA_934417455.1 uncultured Eubacteriales bacterium | reverse complement strand
GGCATTGACTTCTTCGGGGCGGTGAAACGTGGGAACAACGGCCATCAGGGCTTTTTTGATAACCTCGTCGTCCTCCGTGGCCAAAGCCTCGCGGAGGATGGCCAACTTGACGATGATTTCCTGTTTTGGCAGGGGCTTGTCCCGCTCGATGAAAATCAGGGCGTTATCGGTCTTGTCGAGGTCCTCCGTTTTGATGAGAAGTTCCTCATACAGTTTTACGCCGGGGCGCAGACCGGTTTCGACAATGTCGATATCCTCGTACGGCTCAAAGCCGGACAGGCGGATCATCTTTTCGGCCAGATCCTTGATACGGATGGGTTTGCCCATATCGAGAACGTACAGTTCCCCGTTTTTCGACATGGCGCCGGAGGTCAGCACCAGTTGAGAGGCTTCGGGAATGGTCATGAAATAGCGGATGATGCGTTTGTCCGTCAGGGTGACGGGACCGCCCGCCGCAATCTGACGGCGGAACAGCGGAATGACGCTGCCGTTCGATCCGAGCACGTTGCCGAATCTCGTAGCGGAAAATTCGGTTTTTCCGGTGCGGCTCTGGACAATCATTTCGCACATGCGCTTGGTGGCGCCCATGACGTTGGTGGGGTTCACGGCCTTGTCGGTGGA
The DNA here is from genome assembly GCA_934417455.1 of uncultured Eubacteriales bacterium. Lineage (GTDB taxonomy): Bacteria > Bacillota > Clostridia > Oscillospirales > CAG-272 > UBA1740. The sequence goes on along the minus strand of CAKRWK010000236.1, from coordinate 1,905 downwards.
AATCATGATGAATTTCTTCACGCCGAACATCTCGGAGACTTCCACCATATTCAGCGTACCGAACACGTTGTTACGCACGGCCTCGCAACAGTTATGCTCCATCAGGGGCACGTGCTTGTGCGCGGCGGCATGCAGAACAATGTCGGGGCGGTGGGTGGAGAAAACACGTTCAAGGTGGGTTTTGTCCGTCACGGAGACGATTTCGACCTGCAGATCGAGCGCCGCGCCGTAACGGATTTTCAGTTCCTGTTGCAGGTCGTACGCGCCGTTTTCGTACACGTCGAGAATGACGAGGCGTTTCGGCTGCATGCGGGCAATCTGTCTCGCGATTTCACTGCCGATGGACCCGCCGCCGCCGGAAATCAGAACAACTTTGCCGCGGTAGTAGGAACTGACTTTATCGCTGATGAAGTCTTCCTGCTCACGGAACAGAAGGTCTTCAATCTGAAATTCGCGCAGACTGCGGCGACCGGCTTCCACGGACTGCGTCACAGGGAAGTCGTACACTTTGATTTTACAGCCGGTGGAACGGTAGTATTCGTACAGTTCTTTTTTGCGCTCCCCGTGCAACTTCGGCAGAGCAAGCACGATTTCCTGCACACCGTAGGACGCCAGCACCTCGGGGGTCGCTTCCCCGCCGGCCAGAACGTGAATACCCATGATTTCGCGGCCGACTTTGCTGCGGTCGGCGTCGATAAAGCAGACGGGATTGTACGGCGCATTGGTATTGGTCAGAAGTTCTTCCGCCAGCATGGAGCCGACGCGCCCCGCGCCGACAATGGCGATTTTAATACGGCGGTCGGCTCCTCCGCCGTCCTCATCCTGTTGCGGCTTGATTTTCAGGCCGGTAACGAAAGAAAAGACGGGGCGGACGACCTTGGCAAGGCGTGAATCCAGTCTTGCGTACTGATAGAGGTACTGGTAGACCATGCGCATGCCGAGACTGAGCAGAAGGTTTATGCAGATAAGGGAGACTTTCTGCGTGAACGTCGTGCGTTCAAAGAACGGAACAACGAGGTTCAGAAGGCAGTACACCGTGCCGGCGACAAGGTCGGCAAAAAACAGGCGCAGGTAGGCATGGATGCTGCCGAAACGCCAGATTTGATTGTAAACGCCGAAAAGGAAGCGCGTCACATAAAAGCAGATATAAAAAAGGAAGGATTGCAAAAAGAAGTCCCCCGCCCCGAGACGGACAAGAGATTCGGGGTCTACCACAAGATAGGCAAGCAGGGATGAAATGACAGCCGGAATCAGGTCATACAGCGCGAGCAACCAGCGGCGCTGATGAATCACATCCGGCGTTTTTTTTGTTTTTTTGTTCTGCAAGAATAAAGTCTCCTTTTCCTGAAAAGAACATACGGATTTGCCGGCAGTATCGCCAACAACCTTGACAATTATAACATCGTGGCACTTATTTGTCAAGCAAATTTGTATGAACGCACCGTAAATCAGCAATTTTGTACAAAAAAATGGGGTAAATCCACGGTATTTCCCACTTTACGACGTGTATTGACACGGACGCAAAAAGTTTTTCCTTTTTTCCGCGTTATCCTTGACATCCGCGGCTTTTTGTGTTATAATCCTTTCGTTCCGAATTTCATAGGGGTATCGCCAAATGGTAAGGCACAGGACTTTGACTCCTGCATTCGCTGGTTCGAATCCAACTACCCCTGCCACCGGCAGTGCCGGCTCCCAATTTCGGGTGTCGTCACTGCTGTTTTTTTGCTTCTCACACGACGGTGAAATCAGTTATGAAACTCGTACCATGTTGAGTGTCTGATTTTGATGCAGGCACGAAGAAAACAGCACTTTGGCAAGTCCAAGTGCCGAAAAGCGGAGATTTCGAGAGATTTCTCCGCTTTTTTCGACTCTGAAGTTTTTCGAAATTTTGTAGATGCATTTCGG
>CAKRWK010000235.1 GCA_934417455.1 uncultured Eubacteriales bacterium | reverse complement strand
CCTGTATTACGCGCTCTACCAGAACGACGCCGTAAAATCAAGGGAAGCCGCTCTTCGTGGGTATCAGGCCATTTACGCTATCAAAAATTACATGCTGACGCTTGACGTACAGTGGAAAGCCACAGACCAGTGCCGTTTTTACGGACACACGCTGTATGTCGCCGCGTTGGTGTATGACTGGTGCTATGACCTTCTTACCGATGTGGATAAATATCAACTCACCATCGGCGCGGAAGCAAAACTCTGCCGCGGTTATTCGGGCGACGCCGCGAAATCCACAAACAACGGTCTGAAAATGGAAGTCAGTTTCCCGCCGCAGACGAGGAAAGAAACGCCCATCTCCGGTCACGGTGCGGAATTCCAGGTGCTTCGCGACTACCTTTCCTTTGCCATCGCCGTGTATGACGAAGTTCCCTCCTGGTGGACATACACGGGCGGACTCTTCTATAAAGATTACGTGGAAGCCCGCGATTACTTCTACTCCGCAGGGTATTTCCCGGACGGTTCCGCCTGCTACAACCACTATCGCTACCTTGCCGACCTTTGGAGCGCATGGCTCATTACCGGCATGGGTGCCGAAAACCCCTATCACGCGGAAGATATGCAGTCCGTCATCTACGGTATGATGTCCGTCGAAACCTATAACCGCGCCGCTTTCGGCACGGGAGACGGCGGCGGCATGTCCGTCGACGGTATGAAGTACTGCGCGCTTATATCTTCTTACCTCTTTGATGACGGCGTTGCACGCGCGCTGGCCAAGCGGAGTATGAGGGAATTCCGCTCGTTCGGATACAGCAGTGCGGCCGTTACACCGGCGGAATTTTTCATTCTCTCCTCGAACGGAACGGAAACGGCCGCCGACCCGTTGGAGAATCTCGCCTCCATCACCTATGTCGGCGGATTTGCCGAGCAGATTGTTGCCCGTAACGGAAAGGGTGAAAATTCTGTTGTGGTTCTGATGCAGGGCGCACAAAAAGTCGCGGGCGGCCATACCCACATGTCCGGCGGCAATTTCCAGATTTACTACAAGGGATTCCTCAGCACCGATGACGGTGTGTACGACTCCTATGGCAGTGAACATCACTACTATTATCACCGTGCCACCACGGCACACAACGGCATTCTCGTCTTCAATCCGTCCAAGAAAAGCACAAACAAAGGATGGTACGACGGAGGACAGAGACAGTCCGTCATCAACGTTCCTTATGATTTTTCCGAATGGTACGCAAGCAAGCAGAACGAACAGGGATATACGGAAGGCGTACAGTTCGGATATTACGGAGAAGGCACGGCCAATCCGAAATACATTTACTTTGCCAGCAACCTGACCAATGCTTACGACAGCGACACCGTCACCGCATACAGCCGTTCTTTCATGACGCTCTATACGAACAACACGACCGTTCCCATGGTCATGTTTGTCTTCGACAACGTGGAAGCCGTCAGTGCCGACTTCCAAAAGACCTTTACTCTGCAGGCCGTACGTTATACGGATGCGGAAGGCAACGTCGTCGAACCCGTCATAGACGGGCGCTACGTCACCATTACCAACGGCCTCGGCAATCTCGTGCTGAACAACCTCACGGGCGGCACGATAAACAAATACGGTCTGACAACAACGGACAGCGACGGCGGTTCACAGCGCTTCTGGATTTCCGGGCAGAACAAGAATCTGCCGTCTCTCGGCGGACTTTCTTCGTCCTCTTCCGTTGACCGCAAGGGCAACTGGGGACACATTGAAATTCAGCCGGCCACGGGCAACAAAAAAGACCTGATGCTGAATGTCCTGTACGTCACGGACGCAGGCAATACGGAAAAAGTTCCCGCCACGCTTCTGGAAGGTACGACATATATCGGCGCCTCGTTCCTTAATCAGGCGGTTCTCTTTATCAACGACGAAAACCACACCTCTACCGGTTTTACATTTGACAGCGCGTCTCTCGGCGCGGGATACGAAACAATGACGTATTATGTCGGCGGACTGAAAGAGGGCACGTGGTATGTCAGCATCAACGGCGGTGCGGAAACCGCATACACCGTGACGGAAGAAGGCCACCTTCTGACCTTTGAAGGTGCCAAAGGCAATATCCGCATCCGCGAGGGTGAGGATGTACGCCCCGCCAATTCCGGCAGACTTCTTTACGAAACCGACGGAGGCACACTTCCCGCCGGATATCCCCTCTTCTTCCTGCGCGGCGAAGAAACCGCACTTCCCGTCCCCACAAGACAGGGCTACATCTTTGCCGGTTGGTACACCGATGCCGCCCTTACCTCGCCTATCAGTGCCGTCTCTGCCACTGAAACCGAAAACGAAATTACCCTGTATGCAAGATGGATTGTGGCACCGCTCGACGCAGACTACACGACCGGCGTCAAATCCCCGTCTCTCGGTTATTACACAAAAAGCGGCTACCGCACGGATTACACCATAGCGCAGGATGAAGACGGACAGTATTATCTCCTTTGGTATTCGGAAACAGGCGACCCGCAAATCGTGAAAACAGGCGCATTTTCATCTTTTTTTGCGGCAGAAACA
>CAKRWK010000234.1 GCA_934417455.1 uncultured Eubacteriales bacterium | reverse complement strand
CCGGCGATTGCCGCGTTGTATTCCGAACGCTACGTCGACCGGTTGGTCCGCTATCATGCCGATATGTTCCGCGCATTTTCGGCCGCGCGGGTGTTCGGCGCCGATGCCGCCGACGCCGAGGCACTGGCACGGATGTATGTTTCCCCCGTCATTGTTCTGATAGGCATTTGCGACCGTACGCCGGAGAGGGAAGCGGAATGCCTTCGGGAACTTGATGCGCATGTGCGGCTGTTTTTCCGTTTGGTTCACGGAATGTCGTCCGACGTTCGGAAAGAAGGTATACAATGAAAAAATCTCTTTTGGAGTGGCTCGGCCTGACCGGGGTGGCGAGTTTTCTCTCCTATACGGTAGCGGTCGTCTTTTCACCGCTGGCTTATCCCGGGTATAATTCGCTTTCTCAGGCGGTCAGCGACCTGTCCGCCGCCACGGCTCCGTCGCTTGCGCTGTGGAACCGTCTCAGCAGTGTGTATGCCGTGTGCGAGGTTTTGTGCGCGGTGCTGGCGTGTGTGGGCATACAGGGAAAAAAGACAGGAACCCTGCGTGTCGGCATATATCTGTTTGCCGTGATGGAATGCCTGTCGGCCGTCGGATATCGCATGTTTCCCCTCCGTGAGAGCGGCTTTGGCGGCCGGTTTCAGGACGTCATGCACATGGTTGTCACGGTGTTCGTCGTTCTTCTCTCCGTCGTCTCTCTGACGTTTATCATCATCGCAGGCGCAAAGTCGCGCGACTGCCGCTCGTACGGCGTGGCGGCTGCGGTGGCGCTCGGCATGATGCTGGTCGGCGCCGTCGGTACGGCGGTGGTGCCTGCGGCTTATTTCGGCGCGGTCGAACGGTTCAGCGTGTTCGCCGCGACCGGCTTCAATGCCACCCTCGGCATCCATCTCTTCCTTTCGGGAGAAAAATTAAAAAAAGAAAAAGAAGGTATATAAAGATGAAAACCAAGTATACATCAAAACTCGTTATCCGTCCCGAAACGCCCGCGGATTACCGCGCGACGGAGAATCTCACGCGCGAGTCGTTCTGGAATGTCTACCGTCCCGGTTGCACGGAACACTATGTGCTTCACTGCCTGCGCGACGACCCCGCTTTCGTGCCCGAACTCGACTTCGTCATGGAACTGGACGGCGAACCCGTCGGACAGGTCGTGTATGTCCGTTCCTTTATTGACGGCGACGACGGAAGAAAAATTCCCGTCATGACGTTCGGCCCCATCTGTATCGCCCCGGCCTTCAAACGGCAGGGATACGGGAAAATCCTGCTCGACTTTTCCGCGGCGCAGGCGGCCGCCATGGGGGCGGACGCACTGTTCATTACCGGCAATATCGATTTTTACGGCAAGTCCGGTTTCGTTCCCGCCAAAATCCGCGGCGTCCGTTATGCGGATGACCCGGAAGCGGATTATTTCCTCGTCAAAGAACTGACCCCCGGTTTTCTTGATGGCGTATCGGGCACCTATCGCGACCCCGACGGATATTTTGTCTGCGAGAAAAATCCGGAAGAATTTGCAGCATATGAAGCCGCGTTTCCAAAGAAAGAAAAGCAAAAACTTCCCGGGCAAATCTTTGAAAACTGACAAAAATGCAAACAAATATGGACGATATGATAAATAAGAAGGCGGTGAAAAGAAATGCCGTCATAACGGCGGGGTTGCTTTTGCTCTTCGTTTTATTCACGGTCGCCGTCCGCACGACAGACGTGCGGACGATCGGCCCCGACGGTACGCGCGTCGGATTTGCCGCGATGAACAGTGCTTTTCACCGCCTGACGGGCGTGCACATGACGCTGTACACCGTGACGGATTTTGCGGGAATTTTCCCGGTGCTCCTCGGGTTCGGATTTGCCGTGCTCGGACTTTGCCAATGGATACACAGGCGGCACTTTCTCGCCGTGGACGGGCGGTTGTTTGCCCTCGGTATTTTCTATATTCTCATGGCCGCGGCATATCTTCTCTTTGAGAAGTATCCCGTCAATTACCGTCCCGTACGGATAGACGGGTATCTCGAAGCCTCCTATCCGTCGTCTACCACACTGCTTGTTCTTTGCGTGATTCCGACGGCGATGGCGGAGTTTTCCGCCCGCATCCGTCGCCCGGCGCTTCGGCGCGCCGTGCTGTGGGGGCTGGCCGCTTTTGCCGTGTTGACGGTGGTCGGCAGACTCATTTCGGGCGTGCACTGGCTGTCGGACATTATCGGCGGCATTCTCCTCTCTTCGGGGCTTGTCATGCTGTATGCGACGCTTGTCCCGCTGTTTTCCGCGCAGAAGAAGGGGTGACCGTAAAGTGCAATTTCCGTAGGGAAATAGGAAAACTAAATTTTAGAATTGCGCTTTCAAACGATGACAAAAGACTCTCGGACGAATTTCCGGGTGCCTTTTGTCATAAAAAAGATGAATATATACTACCTGTAATCTTTATACAATCTTAATGCTTTTCGCAATAATCCTAATACTATCTTTACGAAAAAAACGATATCATAATACCGATAAACGGAATCGAGGTTTTTGCATGGGAATACTAAAAAGGAAATTATCATCCTTTCAGA
>CAKRWK010000233.1 GCA_934417455.1 uncultured Eubacteriales bacterium | reverse complement strand
CCCGGGTACACAGCGATAATCAGAACGCCGTCCGGTAAAAGAAGGTCAATCGCGGCTTCGACGGCCGGCATGGTGGTTTCCCGCATGGTCGTCAGGTCTTTTTTTCCGCTTCCGGGCAGATACCCGAGATTGAACATACCTGCTTTGAACGGCTCATGTACAAATTCGCGCACGCGGTGATGCGACGCGCAAATCAGCGTATAATTTTCCGGTGCCCCGGCCTTCACCAGATGCTTTTTTGTGGATGCGAGAGCGGCCAGCTGAATATCAAAGGCATATACATGCCCCCCGACACCGACGGTCTGTGAAAGGAAAAGCGTGTCGTTGCCGTTTCCCATGGTAAAGTCCACGGCAACCTCCCCAGCCCCCAAATGCTGTAAAATGAAATGTTTACGAAGTTCTGCCAAGTCTACCATCGTCAAACCTGCTTTTTATAAATGATATTTTTTCCGTCCGCCGGATGAACATAAGCCGTATAATTGGTATGATATATCACATACCCGGGCTTGGCATTCGGCGGTTTTTTGATGTTTTTGACACGTGTGTAATCCACGGCGACGGGGTCGCCCGTTGCTTTGGAATGCAGTGCCGCGAGCGCGGCCGCTTCCGTGTAATCTTCCTCACCCGGTTCTTCTCCGTGACAGCGGAGAATGACATGCGAACCCGGTTGATCCTTGACATGAAACCAAAGGTCGCCTTTTTCCGCTACTTTGAAAGTCAGCATATCGTTTTGCAGATTGTTGCGCCCGATAAGCACGGTGTAACCGCCACCGGTTTCCGTCTCAAACGGTTTGGCCTTGGATTCTTTTCCGGGTTTATACCCCTTCATACGAGACGCATACCCCGCCCGGTAAAGTTCATCGCGAATATCAGTGAGATCCTGCTCGCAGGAGGCACGTTCAAGAAAATCGTGAACGCTGTCAAGATACAGAAGTTCTCTCTCCCACTCGGCAATACATTTTGTCAGTACCTCTTTGGCTGTCTTGCATTTATTATACTGTTTATACATTTTCTGCGCATTCTGCGCGGGCGACAACCTCGTATCGAGCGGCACGGTCACGGTCGGGCAATCGGCGTCCCAATAATCCACGGCGGAAAAAGAGTCCATCCCTTTTTTCAGACGGTACAGGTTGGCCGTGATGAGGTCCCCGTTTTTGCGGTATTCCTCCGCATGCTCGCTTTCAAGGAGCGATTGCCTTTGCAGTTGCAGTTTCTTTTTCGTGCGTGCCTGCGCGCGAGACAAGAGAAGAAAATGGTCGTGCGCACGGTTGCGGATGCGTTCCGCGCGGTCTTTCTCCTCAAAGTACGCGTCAAACAGGTCGGCAAAGGAAGAAAACACGCGAACTTCCGCTGCATCCGCAAAATATGTCAGCGGCATGTAACTGTATTCCTTCGGTGTACCGGCACTGTCGATCAGTTCTGTCGGTACATAGGCATTGTTCACCAGCATATCCGAAAAGGAGAAAAAAACGGAAAAGAGTTTTTCTTTGTCCGCATCGCATAGCGGCGTATCTGTACGTCCCGTCGCCATATAACAAAGTTCGTGTGCCGTCTGCGTGGCAATGCCTCCGTAGACGGATGTAATAAACTTTTCCACCGTCCGTTCGTGCGAAAAAGCGCTGAGTCTGTCAAAGAAAACGTCTCTGTCCGCCGACAGGGGTGACAGTTTTCCCTGCCCGTCCGGAATCGTATAAGAAAGTCCCGGCAGAATCTGACGCACGGTGCTGGCGGAAAAGTCCACCATTTTCAGTGCCGAAAGAATTTTTTCCTTTTCGTCAAGAAGTATCAGATTCGCGTATTTGCCCATAATTTCGCAGACAAGGTACAGCGTCAGGGGGAATCCCATTTCGTCCGAAGCGGAGAGCGTGAATCTCGCAATGCGGTCAAATCCCGTTTGCTGTGCGCAGATGATACGGGCTCCCGTCAGTTTCTTTCGCAAAAACATGCAGAACATCGGCGGCACTTTCGGGTTTTCCTTGACGACGGACGTCAGTTGCATCCGTGGTGCGTTCGGGCCGACATTGAAAAGCAAACGCCCCGATTTTTTCCCCGCGTGAAGGACAAGGTCAACCTCGTCATTTTGCGGCATGAGAACCTTCTCAATTCTCGCTCCGGTGTAGTCCCGTGAAAATTCACAGAGCACCGCGCGCATCATACAAGCGTCAAACGCCATAGTTCCCCTCCTCTTTCCGCATCCGGATATAAGACAGAAGTTTGTCTTTTTCGTTGGGGCATACCCCTTCCGTCACGGCCGTGAGCGCGTCGTCCAGAGCCGCTCCGATGTCCTTGCCCGCAAGGCCGACACCGCGGCAATCGCGCCCGTTGAGAGCAAGTCCCGATACCGTGTATACGGGATTTTCCGAAAGCAAATCGGAAAGTCGCGCCCGGTCTTCCGCCGTGGCCAAGCCGAAAGCACAACCGAGCGACAAAACATCTTTCGTATACGCCTCGCCGACAGAACGAAGCAGATAAAGCAGGTCGCGCCTTGTCCGACAGGGAGCTCCAAGATGCGAAAGAACCGCCGTTCCCCGACGGCGGATCGCTGTGTCCGTATGC
>CAKRWK010000232.1 GCA_934417455.1 uncultured Eubacteriales bacterium | reverse complement strand
TCACCGACGATGGCGGCTGTTGGCCGCATGCCCCCCGGCCGGAAGCGGAAGATACTGCGCTTCGTGAAGAAAAAGGAAAGAACAAGGCCGGCGGACACGGCCTGCGAGAGCACCGTGGCCAGTGCCGCGCCGCGCAATCCCATGCCGAACCCGAAGATGAACAGCGGGTCAAGCGCGAGATTGAGGAGCGCGCCGACAAGTGTGGACATCATGGCAAAGAAGGAATACCCCTGCGTGAGAATGTAGGGATTCAGTCCGGCCGCGAACATGACAAACAGCGTGCCGCAAGCGTAGATTTTCAGATAGGAAACGGCAAAATCAAGTGCGCTCGGCGGACAGCCGAAGGCGGTCACAATGGGACGCGCAAAGACAAATGCCGGTACGCCGATGGCAATACCGAGGAGCAGAAGCAATCCCGTCGATACGTTGAAAATTCGTTCTGCGTCTTCCCTTTTTCCCTCTCCGAGCCGTATGCCGGCGCGCGGCGCACCGCCGAGGCCGACAAGGTTGGCAAACGCCTGCATAATCAGCGTGACGGGCAGAGCGATGCCGATGGCCGCGAGCGCGTCCATACCGACGTTCGGTATGACGGAGACATATATTCTGTCTACCGTGTTATATAGAAACGTGATCAATTGTGCAATGACGGCGGGAAGCGTCAGCCGGAAAACCAGAGGAAGAATTTTTCCGTTTTCAAGTTCGGCCGTCATATCGGTTTTACGATTTTTCATAAGGAAAATCCTCAGCAAACAATATTGTCCCGTGCCGGGTCAGGACGTGAAAACCCCGTATTTTGTTTTCACTCTTTCGAGTTTCCGAAGAAACGGTGGCGCGAGCAGAAGGAGAAATACGACATTGGAGACGGCGTATATCGCCATAAAAGGAAGGGATGAGGCAACGTTGGCAAGATACCGGTTGAGAAGAAACGTCCCGTCTATGGACAGCGTTGTCCATATATCCATAAGAAGGGAGAAAAGAACACCGGCGACGGCACCGACGACGGAGAGCAACCACCGGTTCGGCGCCTGTTTTTTTCCGTAAAACAGCAGGCCGGACCCCCAGCCGATGATACCCCATACGAACATCTGAAACGGCGTCCACGGCCCCTGCCCGAAAAAGATGTTCGATACGACGGCCGAAAGACTGCCGACGAGAAATCCGGCTTCGGGGCCGAGCGCTATGCCGGATATCACGGTGACGGCGGTAACGGGCTTGAATCCGGGAACAGGCGCGAAAATCAACCGGCCGACGACGGAAAAGGCCGTCATCACCGAAAGAATGACCGTCTCCCGCGCACTCCGCCTTCCCCGTTCGAAGCGGAAGAAAAAAGGTACACAGGAGAGAAAAGCCACCGCCATGGAGATAAGGTTGTATTTTCTGTCCCGGAAGAGCAGAACGCCGAGCACAACGGTCGCCGGCACAAGAAGGAGGGAAACACAGAGGGAGAGGCCAATGCGTGCCGTCCTTTTTTGTTTATCTTTATTCTCTTCCATCGGGTACCCGCCTTTCGTTCATGCGGCAGAGTTGTATGGCCATGTCCGCCGTAACGGCGTTTTCGTACATCGGTCGCGTCATTCTGGCCGCCGCCGTCGTGTAATACCGGTTGGAAGCAACGAAACTGACCCTGTCGGCGGCGGAGACAATCTGTCCGTCAAAGAACATGGCACATCTGTCGGCATATTCCGCGGCAAATTCCACGTCGTGAGTCACGATGACAATGGTTTTTCCGTCTTTTTTCAGATCGGAAAGAATGCCGGCCAGCGTTTGTTTCGACAAGGCGTCAAGCCCTTTGGTCGGTTCGTCGAGAAGGAGAATTTTCGGGTGCATCAGCAGAATTTTGGCAAGTGCCGCCTTTTGCTGTTCACCGCCGGACAGGTCATAAGGATGGCTGTCGAGCAGGTGCGTGATACCGAGTTTCTCCGCCACGGCGTCGATTTCTTTCCGGCTTTCCTCTTTTACAAGCCCCCGGAGCCGTGTGACCTCCGACAGATCCTCCCTGACCGTATGGCCGACAAAGAGCAACTGCGGGTTTTGCGGCAGGCAGGAAACGTTGTCGCGGTACAGTGTTTTTGTCGAATATTCTTTCAGTTTTTTGCCCCAAAGGCGGTATTTTCCTTTGTACAGCCGCCGCACGCCGGACAGAACGCGTAACAGCGTTGTTTTTCCGGCGCCGTTGGCGCCGAGAATGCAGAGGATCTCTCCCTCATAAACGCAGAGATTCATGCCGCAGAGCACGTCGGGAAGGTCGCGTTCGTAGCGGAAATATCCGCCCTCCACTTCTATGGCCGCCCGCCGTTCGCCGCCGTCTGTCGCCGTAGCGGCAAGGCGCGTTATCGAGTGTCCGAAGTGTTCGGCAATGAATGCTTTGCCTTCTCTGACGGTCAGCGGGCACGGACCCGTACCGCCGAGCGCGCTGAACAGGCGCACGGCCGTCGGCAGCGCGGCGGAAAACGCGTGCGCACCGTCGTTTGCCGTCAGTTTTTCGCCGACGGCGCGCGGACTGTCGCAGAGAACGACGCGCGCACGGTCCATCAGAAGGACCTTGCTTGCCATGGGAAAGAC
>CAKRWK010000231.1 GCA_934417455.1 uncultured Eubacteriales bacterium | reverse complement strand
GTCCGGATACACATAGCCGTTGACCGCGGCCTTGCCGTTGGGCGCGTCTTCGTAACGGAGCGCAAGGAGTTCTCCCGGGTAAATTCTGTCTGTGCCGAGGAGTGCGGGATTGTTGGCCAGGAGTGTCTGCCGTTTTACGCCGAATCTCCTGCTTATCTGTTCAAGCGTATCTCCGCCGCGTACGGTGTAGGTGCGTGTCGGCGGCAGAATAACAAGTTCTTCACCGACGTATAATTCGTCCGGTCGGAGAAGTCCGTTGTCTGCGATGATTCTTGTCGGGGAGACGGCGTATTTTCTGGCAATTCCGAAAACGGTTTCTCCGTCCTTGACAGTATGTATAAACATGAATATTTTCCTTTCTTTCTTCGGATGGATCGGCGTTCCTTATCACCAACTTATGTCATTTGTGCATGAAACGTTCTTTTTTTGCGCATACTGGGGAAGAAAATCACATTCGGGGAGGAAATCATAATGGCAAAATGCAAAACAGTAAGCATCGAAGGCGTTCATGCCTTGGAAATTCTGGATTCGAGAGGAAACCCGACACTGGAAACCACGGTAACGCTTTCGGACGGAACGTCGGCTTCGGCCTCCGTTCCTTCCGGTGCGTCTACGGGCAAGTATGAAGCGACGGAACTGAGAGACACGGGGGATATCCGCTACGGACGCATGGGTGTCAGAACGGCTGTCGGGCATGTGAACGGCGATATCGCTTCCGTTCTTGTCGGAATGCCGGCGGACGGGCAGTGGCGGGCGGACTCTGCTATGATAACACTGGACGGTACGGAAAATCGGTCGAATCTTGGCGCGAATGCCACACTTTCCGTTTCTCTCGCTCTGGCGCGTGCCGCCGCCGTCTCATCGGGAATCCCTTTGTACCGGTACCTCGGCGGTATTGCCGGGTGCCGCATGCCGATTCCCATGATGAATGTTCTCAACGGCGGTGCACATGCCGACAACAATGTGGATAGACAGGAGTTTATGAGTGTTCCCGTCGGTGCCGCATCTTTCGCGGACGCCATGCGTATGGGCGCCGAAATTTATCATGCCTTGAAGCAAATTCTCAAAAGTTCCGGAAAAAACACGGCAGTCGGAGATGAAGGCGGCTTTGCACCGCAACTTGCTTCGGATGAAGAAGCGATTGCTTTTCTTGTTGGTGCCATTGAAAAAGCCGGGTACAAGCCCGGCCGTGACGTGAAGATTTCTTTGGATGCCGCGGCTTCCGAATGGTATGAAGACGGACAGTATCATTTGCCGAAAAGAAACGTCCGTTTATCGGGTGACGATCTTATCCGGTATTTTTCCGACCTTTCGGAAAAGTATCCGTTGCTGTCGGTGGAGGACGGACTCGGGGAAGAGGATGCGGACGGCTGGCAGAACATGACGGAGCGCCTCGGCGACCGGTTGATGCTTGTCGGAGACGATCTTTTTGTCACGCAGGAAAAACGGCTGGCGGACGGCATCCGGCACGGACGCGCCAACGCGATTCTCATTAAGCCGAATCAGGTGGGAACCGTTTCCGAAACCGTCCGTACGATACTGCTTGCCAAACGGAACGGATACAAGGTGATTTTTTCGCACCGCAGCGGAGAAACGGAGGATTCTTTTCTTGCCGATTTTGCCGTTGCGCTCGGTGCCGATTTCATCAAGAGCGGCGCTCCGGCACGTTCGGAGCGGCTGGCCAAATACAACCGCCTGTTGAAAATCGAAGAGGAACTTTTTTCTCCTCTCGGAAGAATGTACGGTTGACGTATAAAGAGAATAAAAAGCAAAGGAAAGCGTCGGAGGTTATGTCTCCGGCGCTTTCCTTTGCTCAAGGTAAATCTTATGTACTTTTGTCAGAAACTTCTGTACGGTTTCACTCTGATAATCCATGTATGTCCATGCCATCTTATTCCAGCGTTTTCTCGCCCAGAACAAGGTCAGTTCCGTGTAGATACCGTCGGACAGGGGGACGCGGAACCATGCGTTTTTCGTGGTGGCCAGCATCAGCCGGCCGATATTCATGAATCCCGGGTCGAGGTTGATGCGTCGCTTTCCGTCCACGCTGAGTTCTTTTTCCATACGATTGGTGGCAGTCTTGATTTTCGCCTGTTCCGAAGGATTGACAAGACGACGGAAACTGTAAAAACGCCGTAACCCTTCGCCGCCGATTTCCTCGTCGTAATAATCGGAGAACCCGGCGGAAAAGGAAAACTCGTCACTCACGCAGTCCGTTTCGCCGAACATGTCCGTCAGCATGGTCAATGCTTTTTCAAGGAAATCCTTATCGTGATAAATTACTCCGACTATCAGTTTTTCTTCATCGTATGCGTGAATCTCGCCCATTCCGGACTCCTTTCGCTTTTCAGGAATGCGCCTGAAAATGTTTGACAAGATTTGTGCGGCGGAGCGCAAAATACAGTACGGTTCCGAGTACGCCCGCGCTGATGACCTCGCCGATACCTACCTGAAGGGCAAACAGCGGGTAAGAGGACCACGGCTCTCCGTATGCGGCAACCAGAACGGCCGGGACAATCAGCATGTTGGAAAGCACTGTGGGCGCAGGAATCAGAAACCAAAAGCGCACA
>CAKRWK010000230.1 GCA_934417455.1 uncultured Eubacteriales bacterium | reverse complement strand
TATTGCAAAGTAGGGACCACGGCGGACAGTACCGTCATCAACATCGTCGGAATGTTCGGCGTCGTCGGCGACTATAACACATGGATAACCAGAAATTATACGTCCGGTGTGGAAGTGAAGGACTACACCGTCACCCCCCCCACAAGCGCCGACGAGGACGGCAACGACGCAAACATCCTCTACCGCGCCGGTATGTCCGTCCGCAGTTTCTATATCAGCCGTGCCAAGGTGAAAACCTATGCCGCCGAAACCCTCGTCGGCCTTGCCGCCGGTTTTCTCTCCGCCGCTATGAAAAAAGTCGGCGTGTACCACTCCGAAATCATTGTTGGCAATAAGAACGCCACCGGTATGACTGTGCAGAAATCCGACGGTCTTGACACCTACGGCACCAAAATCTCCCTCTACTCCCTCATCGGTGACTTTGACAGCGCTGTCGTCGATTGGGACGGCACCTCCGGCAGCGGCACCGCGCCGACATGGGGCGGGTCTATCGATATGCGTACCCTCAGCCGCCGTTTGACATATATGTTTGCAAAAGAAGCATCTTCCGGTAGCAGTCAAAGCAGTACGTTCAACACGAACCTGTACGATTTGGCATCAACTTTCGGCAAGTATGACTGGAAGTCTTCTTCTTCAAAGTGGCTGCACCTGTGCGATGGTACATTCCTACCGCTGAACGTGGATAAGGCTACCATGGGACTTGACACTTGGGACTATACCTCCGACGGGCTTTCTAAGGAAACGACTTTGAATGGCTATCCCATAAACGAAGCGTACAGACAAAGAACCACCGAGGCAGTATTGGAAAGCAATACCGGTTACATTGTCGGAGACAGTGCGACGGATAAATCAACAATAAGCGTGAACGTAAACACGTTTAAATCCTCACTCACAGGTTTTTTTAGGGATAGCGGCATTCAGTATTCTTTTGCCGGTGGCACCTCACCGGATGTGTATGATCCTACCAGTTTTGCCATGTACACCATGAGAAAGGACAGCACCGGAACACTTCAAACATACCGCATTATAGATGAGCGAAATTCGACAAACAAGGATAGTTTTTCTTCGGGCTGGTTGAGTATTGCCGGAGTATTATCTCCATCGGACTTCCAACGATATTCCGGTGTTCGTAGCGGAGTTGACGCAATGTTGGAGGGGGCTACGACTTATCACGATATTCGATTAGACTCTGCCGGTAGCGCGCAGGCAATCCGCACCCAAAATGGAACAACAGAATATTCTCTGACAAAGGATAAGCAATATATCAAGGGCGGGATTAACTTTACGCTGAGTGGAGACGGCTACATCACGGTGGTGTTGGCATCGGCTCTCAGTTCTGCAACGTCCCTTTTTGATCTTTACGAGGTAAAATGCAATGATGATGGGACTATTCCTGAGGAGAATGCAGTTGTTCAAATAAAGAATATTTACACCGATACGGGCGGAAACGTTTATTATAACGGTGTTGACAAAGACGGCAATGCCGCCCCGGACGATGCCACCGAGGCTTTTGACCTTGCAGCCCTTCAAAAGAGAAGCACTTTGGCAACGCAACGTGTGTTTTACTTTGAAATTCCGGTGCGTGCCGGCCGGTACTTCATCAGTAACGATTATCACAGTGACCATCTCAATGCCTACATCATGTACCTTGACATCGGTGCCAACGGCAACACGGAAACGCCGAGCGACAAGCCGTATAGCATGGAAGGCGTAAATTACGTGGACAGCGAAACGGTGGCCGACCCGGCCAACTTCCCGGAATACAGCCGCGTGACGTTCGTGCTCGACGCCGTCAAAAATGCCACGGGCGAGTACGCCTATGTCATTTTCCATCGCGACAGCACCGACGGCGAAACGACGAACGGCGTTATCAAGACCAAGGTTCACTATAAAGCGGACGGCCTTACGGCCACGCCCACGGGCACCGACGTTTCTGAGGACGACACGCTGACAGAACCTGCGTACACGGGAAATTAAAAAATGAGTGGCGGTGTTATCCGTCCCTCTGTGCGTTTTCCGGGTGCCATTCGGCAGAATTTCGGATTTTCGTTCGGTATGTTTCGGAAAACGCGTGCACGTACCGCGCGGAAACGCGAAAAAACGTCGAAAAAAAGTGAAAAATTGTGGAAAATGTCTTGACAAGGCCGTCTTTGTATGCTAAAATGACAACAGAGTGGCGTGTCGCGTGTCGGCGATGCGTGTTCTTACAATTGAAATGATAGGCAAAACCGTCGCGAGGCGGTGACGCAAAGCCAAGGGACTTTGGTTTTCCCGAAGTCAGCCCGGTTGCAATTTCAGTACACAGGTACTGTATTTGCAACCGGGCTTTCTTTTTACCCGCCATCGTGACGGGCAAAAGGGCAAACGGGGAAGCGGAAAAGCACCGCCAACCCGCAAAACCTAAAATCCGCAAAGACACGCCCAAAGGAAGAAAGAAAAAGCGAAAGGAGAACGGCATGGAACAAACCGATGTGCTTGTCAGGCGCACGCTTTCGAGCGGTATCCGCCCGGTGGAGTGGTATGCGCGGCCGATGTACGCAACGTCCGACGGACGGGCGGTCGGCGGGGTCGTGTCCGTTTCGGTCA
>CAKRWK010000229.1 GCA_934417455.1 uncultured Eubacteriales bacterium | reverse complement strand
TATAATTTCGACCAAATGTCCTTGCTTTTCATCGATTGCTGTTGGAAAAGACTCCAATATAACTTCCAAGCTTTTATCCGCATCGTTGATCGCCAGTGATTGCGTTGAAGTATCCCCTATCTCTTTGTTCTGTTTCCTTTTCTTAAAAAAATCGAATATGCCCATAATATGTTTCTTTTTCCTTTTGCTTGTGTGTTTTTACATTATAACATAGTTTTCATATTTTTTCAACATAACACTACTCTTGCAAACAAAAAAGACTGGGCAACGGGTTCTACGTTACTCGGGCTATTGATTTGCTATGAAATTGCTCAAAAATGGGCGAAAATGCCCCTAAAAATGCAAAAATGATGGTCTATAAGAAGAGACTTATAGACCATCACACTTGGTGCACCCTCAGGGACTCGAACCCTGGACCCACTGATTAAGAGTCAGTTGCTCTACCAACTGAGCTAAGGGTGCATTTTCGGAACGCATTATATTATAACAAACACGGGCGGGTTTGTCAATAGTTTTTTCGCAAAAAAATCTTTTTTCGCAAAAATGAGGCGGCGGCGCCGGCCTTGTCGGCACTTTTTCGGAAAAAGAATGTCGCGGCAGGGAAGATTCTCCGAAAAAAGGTTGCAAAACACAAAAAGAACGTGTATAATATACTTACATCAGCAGACACGCGCGGCTGTGGCCGCGGGCGTGTCGGACAGGATGGGTACTATGACCGAAAAATTTGCCGCGCGGCTTCGCGCGGTGGAAGAGAACGAAACTTTGCGGGAGGCGCTGCGCATTCTTTCTGCGGCGGGCGTATGCGTCAGCGTGTACGCATTCTTCTATTTTGTCGTGACGGGGGTGTCCGCAGACCTCTGGCGCACGGTGAAACTTGTCGGGTGCATGGCCGCGGGCTTTGTGCTTGTCAGCATTCTGCGGCGTGTTCTGAACTTTGCGCGGCCGTACGAAGCCGTGGATTTCTATCCCGTGCCGCCGAAAAAACGGGGCGGGCGGGCATTCCCCAGCCGGCATGCTTATTCTGCGGCGGTGATAGGAACGGTGCTTTTGTTTTTCTCGCCGACACTCGGTGGGATAACGCTCGGTATGGGACTTCTGATGTCCCTCTCCCGCGTATATCTCGGGCTTCATTTTCCGCGCGATGTTGTGGCCGGCACGCTTATCGGCATTTCGGCCGGCATCCTTGGTATGCTGGTCCTCCGGTTCTGAAAAAATACACAGGAAATATTTTCCTAAAGAAAGGCGGTTTTTCGCATGAAAGTCACATGGCTCACCCAGGCAGGTCTCCTCTTTGAAAACGAACGCATTATGGTGATGGTGGACCCGTATCTTTCCGACTCCGTCGGGAAACTCTATCCGGAGAGGCACAGACGTATCCCGGCCGACAGAAGTTTTCTTGAAAGAACTCCCGACGTGCTGATTATCACGCACGACCACCTCGACCATCTCGACCCCGAAACTCTGGAAACGCTTTTAGACACCGAAAAAAAGATGACGGTGATGGCGCCGTACAACGCTTTCAAAAAACTCGCCGCCATGGGGCACGGCCATAACTATGTTCTTCTGCGGCCGCACTCGGTTTACAGCGTCAATAACACAACGTTCTATGCCGTCAAGGCGGAGCACAGCGACACGGAAGCGGCGGGATATATTATTGACGACGGTAACCGCACATATTACATCACGGGAGACACACTTTATAACTATGACGTGATTGACGACGTGCTCGACCTTGTCGAGGACGGCGTGGACTACGTTTTTCTGCCCATCAACGGCGCCGGCAACAACATGAATGCCAAAGACGCGGCGGATTTTGCCTACGAAATCGGTGCCAAACACGCCGTGCCTTTGCACTACGGGCTGTTTGACGACGTTGACCCTCACACCTTTGATTTCGAGGACGCCAAGATTCTGACACCTTACGAGGCGACGGAACTGTAACAAGACGATAAAAACGGAGGAAAAGTAACGCATGCCGTCCACTCTGCTGTTCTGCCTGTTTCTCTTCTTTATATTCTCTTTCCTCGGTTGGGTGATGGAAGTGGCCTTCCATGCCGTAAAAACGGGAAAGTTCATCAACCGCGGATTTGATTACGGTCCCGTTTGTCCCATCTACGGGTACGGTTCCGTTCTTCTGTATCTCTGCCTGAACGGTTTGCGCGACAAATGGATTCTTCTGTTTCTGGCCGCCGTCTTTTTGACGTCCGCACTGGAATTTCTTACGGGGTTCGTTCTCGATAAACTGTTTCATACCCGTTGGTGGGATTATTCCCGGAACCGACTGAACATCGGCGGGTATATCTGTCTTGAATTTTCCCTGATCTGGGGCGTACTTTGCATGCTTCTTGTCAAGATTCTCTTTCCTCTTCTCGAACTGCTTTACGGGTTGATTCCCGTGTATGTGATTCTGCCTGCGGAAGGCGTTTTCCTTGCGATTCATATTGCGGACACAGTGGTGTCCGTCATCGCCGCCGTCGGCTTCGGCAAGGATCTGGCCGCGCTGAACAAAATGTCGGCGGCGTTGCGCAACGGTAGCGACAAAATCGGACAGGGCGTTTACAAAACAACCGTCAAAGCCGAGACGCAGTACAGG
>CAKRWK010000228.1 GCA_934417455.1 uncultured Eubacteriales bacterium | reverse complement strand
CCAAACTGGAAGTGGAAGTCACCGAGTCGGACGGCATACCGCATATCTCGGCCATCGAAGCCTATATGCTGAAATAAACAAAACAAAAAGCATCCGAAACTGTGTAATACTACATAAGTTTCGGATGTTTTTTTGCAAATGCTCCCCTATCATCTTCCAAAGGCCCCGGCACGGGCGGGAGTGCACGCCCTCACCCGCCCGGCTTGCGGGGGAAAATCCGCCATGGCGGTTCAGAAACGCTTTCTGATGACAATGACAGAATTAGGTTTCATGGTAACGAAGAATTCACCGTCATCCGCTGCGACTTCCTCATGAAGCACCATGTCGTGCGCGTCGTCAAGCAGGTAAATGCCCCACATTCCGTCGTGAAGTCCCTCCACCTTGAAGGTCTTCGGCACGGCGTTGTCATCGTCGGTATAATAGGTCAGCATTGTCATGACATCGCCGTCCTTGGCGGCGGCGATTGCGTAGATGTCCGGAACATCCGATGTTGCCTCGACTTCGGTTCCGAAATCCGCAAGGTCACTCCATGCACATACGACATAATAGCCTTTCAGAGGCTCATAATCGACGATGGAAAAAATTCCGTTCATTCCGCTGTTCATCCGTGCGTCATAATACATGAGCATATCGACCGGTTCATCCTGCGACGCGGTCATAACCGCAGCCATGAACGCGGCCCCCTTTATTTTCTTCTCCTGGTCGAGTGAGTAGCACCATTCGGGACCGCTGAATGTTCTCACATAATTCCATTCGTCCAGAATCGATTCAGTCTTCGTATACCCGAACCTGTCGAGCAACGCGCGGTGAAGCCTTATGTCATCGACGACTGGTTGTACCGACATAGCGTATCTGTGCCATGAATAGAAATCTATCGGAACATGTTCCTCGCGCATACGGGTGAAAAAGTTGTCAAGCCATGGCTGGTCGTATTCGCAGACTGCCGGTCCGCCTATTTTGAGGTGAGGGAAACGCGCTTTCAGATGCTTAGCGGTTATTGCAAACAAGTCATAAAACTCCTCGGGTGTGCCCATCCAGCAGAACCCGTAGCCATCCGGCTCGTTCCATATCTCCCAGTAGGTTATTTTCCATGTAAAACCGTCTGCCCACCCCTCGGTGTAGTGCGCTATGATATGTTCGCAGATGACCGCCCACTTACGGAAGTCCTTGGGCGGGTAGATTCCGTACTTTTTTATCCAGTGTTCAATTTTATTACCGAGGCGAAAGAAAACCTCGGTGCCGGCCTCGACGATTCCTTTCAGATAGAAATCGGTCAGAGCGAAATCATAAGACGCGGGGAGATTGGGATCTGCGTCAAAATCCGGGAATATGTTCATTACATCAACCGTATGTTCTCCGCCGTAACTGTAGTATATCGAAGCGTCATGGACGCGGGCATACGGGATACGCGCCGCTTTGTATGCGGGCAGGTTTGTCTGATCCTGATCAGCTTTCCAACTGTAGACAGGTCCGTTATTGACGGCGTTCATTGGCTTGATTGAACCGAGCGCCTTGCCTGGGTTAACAGTAACTTTCATTTTTTCACCTAACTGCCTTTCTGTGAACGGACATGAAGCCCATGTTCACATTGTTTTTGTTTGTTTCGTTCGGAAAAAACATTTGCCTGGTATTGCCGCATGTAAGGGGGAACTATTGCTTCCGGTTATCAACCTCCGTCCGTTTTTGTAATGTTAAGTCATTTTAACATGTTGAATTTGGGTTGTCAAGAGAAAGGATAGACAAAATCGAGAAAATTCAGAAAACTACTTGACTTGTTTGCGCTTTTGTGATACATTGGGGAGGACGCACAAACAATGGGCAAAATCTTACAAAAAACAGGACATCTTTTTGTTGAATTTACGGGAGATTTTTTGCATCATGATGAAAAACGAAAAAGTAAACGACAGCTTCCGGCTGACGAGAATTTTATACATCGTCGAAGCCGCGCTCGAATACTTCGTCGCCATCGCGACAGGTACGGTTTACCTTGCCAAAATCACCGCCTATTGCGGTATCAGCGACGAGGTAACGGCCATTCTCACCGCTTTCGTCTCGCTCGGCTGCAGTTTTCAGTTGCTGTCTGTCTTTTTCGGCGGCAGGAACTCCGTCAAAGGATTTGTATCCGGCGGGCATATACTGAGTCAGTTGCTGTTTACCGCTCTCTATATCATTCCCCTAATAAATTTTTCCGAAAACATCAAGGCTGTCGTGCTGATAATCGCTTTGTTGGCGGCACAGATTATACATAACCTGGTGAACGCACCGAAAATCAACTGGTTTATGTCCACCGTGAAGGATGAAAGCCGCGGTCGTTTTACTGCCGTGAAAGAAATTGTTTCGCTTATCGGCGGAACGGCGTTTTCGTTCGGTCTGAGTTTTGTCATAGACAAGTACGAAAGCGAGGGAAATATGCGTGCGGCGTTTACGGTCGGCGCGATGATACTCGGATTTCTCACCGTTTTCCACACGCTGACGCTCGTTTTCTCAAAAGAGCCGAAAAGACAGACCGCGCCCGTCCGACAGAAAGGGAAGGTCGGAAAACTGTTCCGAAACAGGACTCTGCTCAAACTCGTTCTTGTCACAACGCTTTTCATGATGGCCAATTATGCA
>CAKRWK010000227.1 GCA_934417455.1 uncultured Eubacteriales bacterium | reverse complement strand
TTCCAGTCCTTCGTAACTCTTCAGCACGCGTACCGTGCCGCCCGCAACTTCAACGCTGCCGTCGCCGTGAATGCCGTCGTCGTTCGTATAGAGTTTCAGCGTGCCGCCCGTGACGGTCACGTTGCCGACGGAAGTCGCGCCGTTTTCCAGCGTCTCGCCGCCGTTGGCGTGCAGAGCGTCGTCATATGCACTGACGTTGACCGTGCCGCCCGAGACGGTGATGGCGTTGCCCGCCTTGATGCCTTTTTCGGAGTCCTCGCTCTTTTCTGTGTTGCCGTCCTCCATGCCGCCGGGGTTACCACCGCCGGGATTGCCGCCTCCGCCGGGGAATCCGCCCCCGCCGCCGGGGAATCCGCCGCCGGGCGCCGTCACGACCCCGGCGGTGACCGTATCTGTGACAACGGACGCCGTGTCGGCGTCCGTGTTTTTCGCATAAATTCCCGTGTGGCTGTTGAGGACGAGCGTGCTGCCCTCGGCTTCGTTCAGAACGACGTCATACGCCGCGTCAATGCCGTCTTTGGCGGCATAAATCAGAATATCGCCGCCCGAGAGAGTCACAATGCCGCGCTGTTTGCCTTTCTGGGAAATATCGGTGTTGGTCGTCTTGATACCGTCGCCCTCCGAGGCTATCAGCACGAGCGTACCGGAAGTCACCGTCACGCTGTCGTTGCCTTTCAGGGCATTGTCGAGACATTCGACCTGCAAAAACAGGTTCTGGACGGACAGATCGTCCTTGGTGTGCACGCCGTTATTGTTTTCCGACTTGATATACAGGTTGCCTTTGCCCTGCAAATCCAGGTCGCAGACGGCGTAGACCGCCGCCGAAATACCGTCCGCCCCCACGGCCGCGCGCAGGTCGTATATATAATTGGAAGTTTCTTTTTTGGCCGAGAGGGTCACTTTGTCGCCGCTCCTTATTTCTATGGGGCAGGCGTCGGCCGCGTAGAGGGAGAAGCCGCAAAGGGACAGTTCGACTTTGTTTACGTCGCCGACGTCCACGACAAGGTTGCCCCACAGGGTGCCCGTCAGCGTGTAAAAACTCTTTTCCGTGACGGTGCCGAAGGACAGCGTGCTGCCCTCGGCGCTGACGGCGTCCGTCGTGCCGCTCTCTGCCGTGACGGTCACGGTGGGCGACTCACCGCAGTCGGCACGGGTGACGGTGAACACGTCGCCGTCACGCGACGCAAATGTATAGGAATGTTCGCCCGAAACTGCTGGGATTTCCACGACTTCGTGGTCGTCTTTGATGCCGCCGTCATCTGTGGGCGGCGTGTTTCCGCTTCCCGTATCGTCGCTCTTTCCGCAGGCAATCAAGGAGAGACAAAGAGATAAAACAAGAAGTAATGCCAATATTTTTTTACAAATCATGGTCACATTCTCCTTTCATGAGCAGAATTTCAAGGTTGCCGTTGTGTGTGCGAAGGTCATCTATCATGCTCTTTTCCGAAGCGCCCGGCCGCATGTTCAGCCGATAGGTGAGACGGTAGAGCGTACCCATGGCCGTCGTTTTCGTCTGCACGAGGGTGACGTCCTTGGCATATTTTCCGAGGATGCCGTCCATGACTTCGGGAAAATTCATGTCCTCCGGCACGGTGATTTTCAGCATGCGCGCGGGAGATCCTTTGGCGGCGTATTTTGCGAGCAGACCGCCCGCCGCCAGAATCAGACACATCAGAAGCGTAAAGAGCGCGCCGTATCCGAGATAGCCGATACCGGTGAGAAGTCCCGAACACATGGCCATGAAAATCACCGTGATTTCCTTGGCTGTTCCCTGCGCGGAGCGGAAGCGCACCAGCGAGAAGGCGCCGGCCACCGCCACGCCCACGCCGATATTGCCGTTCACCATCATGATGGTCACGGCCACGGCCGCAGGCAGCGCGAGAAGGGCAAAGGCGAAACTCTTTCCCCCTTCGTGAAAGACGGTGTACACGGCCGCATAGGCCGCGCCGAGCAGCAGGGCGACGAAGATACACAGGATGAATACGCCGGGCGAGAGCGTCGCGGCGGTCGAATCGAACAGGTTGGAAAAGAAGTTATGCATAAACGGTGTCTCCTTCGGGTTTGTTTTTTTTGTCGGGAACGGAGGCGTTCCCGCTTTGCCTGTCGGGCAGAAAATATTTGGTATATGCGGTGCCGTATTTGGAAAAGGACGTCGGGTAGGTGCGTGTGGCGGTCAGGATACGCGAGAGCCAGAGGGGCACGACGGGGCTGACCTTGACTTCCATCAGCACCGCCCCGGGCAGAATGTCCGTCCCGCCCAAGCCGTGCGTGAGGTCAACGTCGGTATTCCGCGCGCGGATGTTTCGGTCGAACGTCACGCGCACCTCGGGGTCGAACCGGTCGTAGAAGGCCTCTCGGTCGTAAGCTATCACGGCCGCCGGCCAAAGCGGTTCGTACATGCGTGCGGCATAGGCAAGTTCGCGTTTGATTTGCGTGTCCTCCGTCGGCGCCGAAAGAAAGGTGAGCGCCTCCCGGTAGGTCATTTTTTCGCGGCGTTTGTAGACCACGCCGCCGGAGTTCGTTTTGAGTTCGAGAAAAGCCGTGCTGTCTGCCGTCGGCCCCCCGGAGGTGCGGAGGCGGGGTGTTTCTGTGTAGGCCGGCGTTTCGAGCGAA
>CAKRWK010000226.1 GCA_934417455.1 uncultured Eubacteriales bacterium | reverse complement strand
TGCAGGCCGGCGAGGTGTTCAACATCAATTCCCCCAAACAACTCGGTGAGGTGTTGTTTGAAAAACTCGGTCTCTCGCACGCGAAAAAGAAAACCAAAAACGGCTATTCCACCGGCGCCGAAGTGTTGGAAGTACTCCGCGGCACCTCTCCCATTATCGAGGACATTCTCGAATACCGTCAGGTGACGAAACTGCGCAGCACCTACGCCGTCGCCCTCGTGGAAGCGGCCGACGAAAACCACCGTCTGCACACGGATTTTAAGCAGGCCCTGACGGCGACCGGCCGTCTTTCCAGCGCCGACCCGAACCTGCAAAATATTCCCATCCGCACGAAAATGGGGCGGGAGATGCGGCGGTATTTCGTCGCGGAGGACGGCTGCCTCTTAGTGGATGCCGACTATTCGCAAATCGAACTCCGCCTGCTTGCCTGCATTTCGGACGACTACAACATGTCGGAAGCCTTCCGCGACGGAGAGGACATTCACCGGAAAACGGCGGCGGCCGTCTTCGGCGTTCCGGAAGAGGATGTGACCGACGACATGCGCAAGCGCGCCAAGGCCGTCAATTTCGGCATTGTGTACGGTATCGGCGGCTTCTCGCTTGCCAAGGACATCGGTACAACCGTGGCGGAAGCCAACCGGTATATCAAGAATTATCTGCATAACTACCCGATGATTGACAAATATCTTTCGGACGCGGTGGCCGACGCGGAAAAACGCGGTTATACGGCCACACTGATGGGACGGCGCCGTTACATTCCCGAACTCCGGGCGCAGAACGCCAACATCCGCGCCTTCGGCCGGCGGGTGGCCATGAACGCGCCCATTCAGGGAACGGCGGCCGACATGATGAAACTGGCCATGATACGCGTCTTTGACCGACTGAAAAAAGACGTCCCCAAGGCAAAACTCGTCATGCAGGTGCACGACGAACTTCTCGTAGAAGCCAATGTGGACGACGTCCCCGCCGTCCGTCGGATTCTGAAAGAAGAAATGGAATCGGCCGTCTCTCTTTCCGTGCCGCTGACCGTGGATGTTACGGCCGGAAAGAACTGGCTCGAGCAGGAATACGCAAACAATTCTTTGCAAAACGAACGTAAAAGAAAGCGCGCCCGTCGGACAGCATTGCACTTCCGACGGGCGCGCTTTTTGCTTTGTTTATGCTTTTTTGGTTGCGCTTATACTTCGGATTCCGTTTCGGTTTCTTTCAAGAAGCCGTGCTTTGTCAGCCATCGGTCGAACGCTGCCAGACGCAGATTTGAAAAGTAGCGGAACGTAAGTGGCCAGACCATGCCCGCAAAAGCTGCCAAAAGGAAATACCGGACGGTGCGGGCGACATATTCTCTGCCGCCGAACAGCCAAAGGAGCGGCGTGCGCAATCCGTTCTGAATGAGGAGCACGACGGCAAGGCCGCCCGCTACCTTGAGCACCTGCGCGTATATGCGGCCGTGCGTCGGGTAACGGAGACGGAAACGGTCGAGAAAATACGCCGGAACAAGGCCGAGCACGGCGCCGAGGAGGGTGCACGCCGTTTTACGGGCGGAGGCAAGGTTCGTCTCGTCCGCCACCCCGTCGGGAAACAGAAAAGCAAACAGCATGAATCCGACGGAGAGAAGCGCCGCACCGAAAAACAGCCACGGCGCACAGCGACGGAAGGATTCTTCCGAGCGAAAGAGCGGATACAGGGCCGCCGTCAGGAGAAGGCCGACGCCGAGGGATGTCAACACATCCGCCGGTGTATGTACGCCGAGATACATGCGGGACAGCCCCACAAGAAAAATCAGCACGGCCGAGACGATAAAAACACGCCGCTGCCGTTTGGCGGCGGCATATGCTCCGAACATACCGACGGCATTCTGCGTATGTCCCGACGGGAAAGAATACCCCGTGGCACCCGCCCGCGCGCTCTCCACAATGGTGAAATCCGGGTCACGCACCCACGGACGCGGAACGCGGCACAAAAGCTTCAGAAACTGATTGACGGCGGCACCGAAATAACAGGTGAAAAGGACGTAATACCCTTCCCTTTTGTCGGCGCACCAGAGAAGAAGGATGGCAACGACGAGAAAAACGCCCTCCCCGCCGAGGTAGGTCACGCCGGAAAAGAAAACGTCGAAAACGGGGTTGCGGATTTTTTCGAGAAAATACAGAAACGACATAGAAAACCTCTCTTATGTACTTGCGGTGCGGCGATGCCCCGGAGAAAACGGGCGCGGCAGAAACATGTCCGCCGCGCCAACGTCAAAAACTTATCTGAGGAGTTTTTCCACGCATGCGCGGAGAGCCTCGTCCTTCGCGTCACGGAAGAAATATTCGCAAAAATGACGGCCGCCGAGTGCGCCGCGCACGAGGTCGGCGTCAAGGTGCTCGAGGATGTACACCATATCGCGATGAGTGACGAGTTTCACCTCGTCAAGGATTTTCTTGTTTCTCTGCTCGGGCACGGCACGCTCTTTCGGATAACCGCCGCCCCACTCGGCAACAAACAGCTTCTCAAACACATAGCGCAGGTACACTTCGCAACCCCAGCCCCAGCCTTTGGCGAACGGAAGCGCTACGGCGTTGCCGTTGTTCACCTGCGTGAACTGAGAGGCGTCTGTCGGGTCGACCACATGGCCGCAG
>CAKRWK010000225.1 GCA_934417455.1 uncultured Eubacteriales bacterium | reverse complement strand
CACCCATCTTGAAATTGTCGTCAGCAAGCCACGTGTTCACTTTGCCGAGCGAACCCGTCCAGACGTGCCGCTGTCCGCCGGAATACCATCCGCGGTCTTCGGATTCGAGACTCGGGTTGTAAACCAGGACGCTGTTATGCGACACCGTTGCCTGATGATAGAAATAGTGGTGATTCGAGCCGTACGAATCATACACACCATCCTGGGCGGAAAGCATGCCTTTGTAGTAAATCTGGAAAGATCCGGCGGAGAAATGCGCGTGACCGCCGGCAATCCGCATAGCACCCTGCAAAAGAACGGCAGGTGCGTCGGCGTTCCACGAGTCGCGGGCAATAATCTGCTGATAATAGCCTCCATTATAGAGAATGGTGGGCAAACCTGCGTGTCTGTCCTCCGAAGGAACGAGTTTCTTCGAGGCAATGATAAGGAAAAATTCCGGCGTTACAAATTCGCTTCCCGCATCGGAAATCGTAAAGTTATCCGACATGTCGCGGAAGAACGCCCACACGGTTCTGTCGCCGAACAGGTAAGCGGAAATGGCGGCACAGGTGCGGAGTTTGTCCTGTTTGACCGTACGGTTGTTGCCGTCGTCCGTGTAGAAGAGGTCGCCGTTACCGACCTCGTGAGAAATCAGCGAACGGGTAATTTCCTTCATGTCGGCGGCTTTATAGGGCATCTCCCCTGTTGCGACGGAAACAATCCACGCACTCCAGAGATCCGCCATGAAGCGGTACTGCGCGTAGGTGGCGGTACCGTCTGCCGCCATATGCGACGTATACATTACATCGCGCACGGGTACGTATTCCTGATAAAATTCCCCGCCGATGTACGTCCACCAGGAGGGCGTCTCGTCATAGATGGCTACCGCAAACGAAAGATAGTCACGCAGAAGTTGCATTTCTGTATCGTGACCGGATACGGTGGTCGTGCATTTCGGCGGGAAGCCGATTTCCATTTTCAGACCGCCGAAACTGGCCTTCCCCGGGTCACCCGACGTGCCGCGGCAGCAGAGGTATTCCACACCGAGCGTCAATTGCTTTCTGTCCGCCGCCGTGAGGAGATCATAACACCAGTCGTACACAAGGCCGGTAACGAACATCACATGTCCGTACTGACGGCACTGGTCGGAAGCCTTCCACTGAATGTCCAGGGTGATGAGGTAATTTTTCATGGCGAGCACGGCCGAATAACCGTAATACCGTTGCCCCGTGATCTGGTAATACAGGGCTTTCGAGGCAATGGCCGTCAGAATGTTGGCGTCGTAATTCCACTTTCCGTTCTGGCGCTCCCATGCCGTACCGAGTTTGCCGTCGGTATCGCGTTCGACGTAGGACATGAACTTCTTGACGAGTTCCGCGTATGTGGGGTCTTCCATGGCGGCGCGGATGGCCGGCAGGTCGTCTGCCGTAAAGAGCAGGCGCGGGTGTGCACCGGCTGTCGGAGTTGTCTCGGGTGCCGCGTACACATCGGAGGGCAACACCGTGATATCGGCGCCGCCGAATTGTTCGTCGGTAAACTTTTTCAGTTCTTCTTTCAGAAGGTCGGCTTTTTTGTTCATCTCTTCCTGTCTTCTTTCTTCCTCGGCCGCCGCTTTGTCGGCGAGTTCCTTTTCGTAGTGTGCTTTTGTGAATGTCCGCCCATCTTCAACGTTCGAGTTGACGGAGAACGAGGTTCCCGATATGTATGTCTTTCCGATCCGGTCGAGCAGATTTCCAAAACCGACCGTGGTATTGGCATACAGCGCAATGCTCTCTCCGCCGCCCATGATACCGAAGTTGTTGTCCTCACTGTTCATGGCTTCGATTTTCGCCCGCAATGCGGAGGAAAGCGCACGGTTGGTCGGGCCTATCAGAATTTCGTACGTACCCTCGGGTTCCGTGTCGGACACGGGTTTGATACGCACGCCCGTAGCGGCGTTCAGAAAATTGGTGAACGTCGTGGCCATTTTCTGCGCCGCGACGTTTCCTTCGGGATAAACGATGGCGTAATTGCTTTCGCCGTCCGCCGTAACGGTCAGTTTGTGTCCCTTATCCGTCACGGGCGGGTCATCGGTTTTCCCGCAGCCGGCCAGCACCGACGCGGCCAGCGCCGCCACAAGGCAGAGCAATAAGAAAAATCTGCGTTTTTTCATGTAATACGAATGTCCTTTTCTTTCCCGGGCAACCATCTGTCACCCGTTGATACTTATATTTTATCATATGAAAAATAGGAAAATCAATAGATAAACCAATAAAAATTATATTGTTTCGGCAGATTGCACAAATTGTGAACGACCTTTTTGTGCAACTTTTTTCGGCATATCACTTATTTGTCTTGCAGTATCGAATATTTGTTTTGTTTGGAATGAGTTCCGACAGTTTGACAAGACCGAAAAAGACGGAGGCGGCAAACGCCGTTTTAAAAAAGAGCCAAAGGCCGTCTGTGGCGGCGCCGTGCATGGCAAACAGCGTATGCGAAAGAAAGGCGGCCAAGGCAGCCGCGCCCCCCGGCAGACAAAGGGAGCGAAAAAGCGACACACGGAAGCGGATACGCCGGCGCAGACGGATAAAAGACAAAAGAAAATTATACATTTGATGCAGAGAAAATAGTAAAAGATATATTAAGAAAAATAGAAAATGAAGAAGTTAA
>CAKRWK010000224.1 GCA_934417455.1 uncultured Eubacteriales bacterium | reverse complement strand
CGTCAGTGTGCCGCCTGCCGTGACGGGAATGGGCTCAACGCTCTTGCTGACCGTGAGATTCGGTACGGCCGTGACGGTCACGGTAGCGGTGGCTGTGGCGGATTCCGTAGCGGTTCCCGCAACGGTCACGGTGTTGACCAGGGTACCGCCGGCGGTTGGCGCGGCGTACGTGTTCGGTGTTGCGCGGTAGACGAGAACGACATTCCCGCCGGCCGGTACCGTGATACCGGAGAAAACAAGCGGGGGACCCGCCGTAACGGTGGGCGCGTTCTGCAGAATGCCGTCCTGATACAGCATAACGGAGCCTGCCACGTAAGAGAGCGGATATACCGTCGTGCCGCTTGTCAGCGTGTAAGCGCCGAGGTTGTCGGTGACGGTCAAGCCCGTCAGCGCCGTTTCACCGGTGTTGCGGAGACTGACGGCATACGTCACGGGTTCGCCGGGGACGTACGTTGTGCCGGAAGCCGCTTTCGCCACATCCAGCGCCGCGCGGTATTCGCCGACGGCCACGTTGGACACCACGGTGCTGTCGTTGTAAGTCAGAGTCGCCTGGTTTGTGAATGTTGCCATTTGTTGTTCCTTTCTTTGATTTTCTTGCAGGCTTTTCGCGAAAGCCTACATTCCCATTCTATGAAAAATGCGCCGTTTCGGCTTGCGGTTTTCAAAATTGTTAAATTTCATAACGACTTTACAAAACATTGACTTTTTGTTCAAAATATGCTATACTGTCCATGGACACGGAGAACCGTGGAAAGACGGAAGAAAGGAGGATAAAAGTTATGAAGAAAACAGTCAGAATTCTTGCTCTCGTTCTTATGCTTGCCATGCTCTGCATGACGTTTGCATCCTGCTCGATGATTTCCGGTACATATGCCGCCGGTACGGACAACACCTATGTGTCGTATGCCTTCAAGGGCAACAAAGTGACCGTCAGAAGTGTGACTCTCGGCATCGAGGTCACCAATGCGACCTACAAGTACTCTATCAAGGATAACTCCATTACCTTTACGGTAGAGTCTACCGAGAAGGACGACAAGGGCGAAGCGAAAAAGTACGAAGGTACGTTCGACTTTGAAAAGGGCGACGGTTACGTTAAAATCGGTGCTGTGAAGTACACCGAGAGAAAGTAATCCCCCAAAGAAAAAACGGTGCGTTCCCCGGAACACACCGTTTTTTCTATATTCTTTATATTCTGTGCTTTCTGCGTTTTTTCTTTGTTCCCGGCAGACTGCAAAGGAGCGCCGTCAGAAAATATCCGACGTCATAAAGCAGCACCTGCCACGAAAGATGCCCGCCCGAAAGAAGCATGCCGATAAGGAGAAGAATCAAAAGAAAGAGCAGGGCAGAGAGCGCCGTCAGGCGCAGTCCGCCTTCGCCGTTTCGCCGACCGAGCACAAACCCCGTGACGGCCGCCGAAAGAAGAAAGACGGGGAGGGAGAGGAGCCGGACGGTGCCGCCCGGGTCTTTGGTACGCCCCGTGACAAAGGTGACAAAGAGCAGAACGACAAGAAAAATGCCCGCGCCGATAAGGGTGCCGATTAACAGGTTCATAAGAGGAGATGTCCCTCTTTTTCCGGACGATGATTTGCGCATAGAAAAGCCTCCGCACAAGTGGTTTTGTACCACTGTATGCGGAGGTTTGTCTCTTTATGAAAAAATTATTTGTCCGTCTTTTCGCTTTCGGCGGCCGGCGCTTCGACGGCGGGGGCTTCCGCTTCTTTCTTCGCGTCGACAACGGCGGCGGCAAGGTCAGCGGCGCGCACATCAACCGAACGGATGGCGGCTTTCAGAAAACGGATTTTCGTTTTGTCTTTCGTTGTTTCGAGAACGAATGTTTCACCCTTGATGGAAACAACCTGACCGATGATACCGCCGATGGTCGTGACTTCGTCTCCGACCGCCAGGGCGTCGCGCATTTCGTTGTCTTTCTTTTCCTGCTTCTTCTGCGGACGAATCATCAGAAAATAGATAATCGCGACAATAGCGACGATCATGATAATGGTCATCCACCAGTTGTTTCCGGTGGAAGTTTCACCTTCCAAAAGAAAATTCATTGGTTTTTTCCTTTCAAACTATAAATTTTCTTATATTTTACCATGAAATCATGAACAATGCAAGAGTTTTACACAAAAAAAGACCGCAAAAGAAAACTTTTTTCGCTCTTTTCATGCCGCCGCCCGTTTTTTCATAGAATGTAGCATTGTCGGCAATCCTTTTGTGAGGTACTTTTATGACGGATAAAAAGCAGTTTTTTGTCAACGGCCTTCTTCTTACCGCCGTGGCGCTTTCCATACGCACCGTGTATTTGTTTTTCAATGCGTTTGTCACCAAAACGGTCGGCGCCGAAGGGGTGGGACTGTTCGCCCTGCTCATGACCGTGTACGGTTTTGCCCTGACTTTTGCCACCTCCGGCATCAGTCTGACGGTCACGCGCCTTGTGGCCGGTGCCATCGGAGAGGGGAAGGAAGAGCGCGTCGGCGGTATTCTCCGCGCGGCCGTTCTGTATGCGTTTTCGTTCGGCACGGTGGCCGCGGTCGTTCTGTTTTTCTTTGCGCCGCTTTTTTCTTCCCGTGTCCTGTCCGATATGCGAACGCTCCTGCCGCTGCGCGTTCTGTCGCTCTCGCTGATTC
>CAKRWK010000223.1 GCA_934417455.1 uncultured Eubacteriales bacterium | reverse complement strand
GCTATAGAGCGTGGTCTTGCCTTCCCACGTGACGGCGCAAATGTATTTGCCGCTGATGAGAGCCGCGGTGTCGAGAGTTTTGTCGGTCTGACCGCTCAATATATCGTCTGCCACATCGGCCGACACGGTGGCAGTAAAGGACAAATTCAGATAATAAGAGTCGCTATCCTCCATCTCCATGCATCCGGCCGTTATCTCCAGTGTGTACTCGCCGTCCTTCGGGGCTGTGTAAGTATAATCATCATATGTTTCCTGTGTGGCTGTGACTTCACTGCCGTCCGAATGAGTAAAAGTGATGTCGGTGATAAAGAAATCGCCGCCCTCGTTCTCTTTTTTCAGTGTCAACACATCGCCCGCCGTCATGTACAGTGTGAATACTTTCAGCGTTAAGGGAGTGGCATCATATTTCATTTCGAAATAGTACCACTCTCCCCCCCATCCCGAAGAATAAGAGAAATCACCAGCCGTGGCATTTTCGCTTGTCAAAGAGACATTGCCCCTTTTCGCGCGGTACCATTGGTAGTAGGGGTTGCCATTGGCGGCAACGGTGTAGCGGTTATCCGCCGTGGGCTGTTCCGTAATCGCACAGGCGGTGAGCCGGAGATGGCCGTCCGCGTCGCACTCTACAAAGTACCCCTCCTCCGCGGAGGTGAAATGCTGCACCTTTTTTGACAGGGAATTGCCGCTTTCGGACTTGGCGATTACGCCTTTAACCGTCTCGCCCAAAGCCTGCATGACGGATGCGGTACCGGTAAAATCATCTTTCACGATGAACGAAGTATCTGTCGGGAGATATATCCCCGCGCTGCCGGAAGATTCTTTGGCTGTGAATGTCGGACTGCCGGACAAGATCAGCGTATTGCCGGAGCAGAGGTTGACGCCATACCCGCTACTCGTGATGGTTCCGCCGGCAATTTGTATCGTGATATTTTTGTTGTTGTCAAAGTGGAACCCATCCGCCTTTTCGCTGTGAATGTTTCCGTTGTATATATTGAGCGAGTAGTAAGCGGAGCCGACGTTCGCGTAGTTGGCATAGACGGCAGCCCCGGAACCGCCGTTGATAACTTCGCCGCCGTACATATTGAACACGGCCACCGTCTGTGCGTTGCCATAGTCGTTATTGTACAGTTCAATCATGCCGCTACTGAATGTGTCGCTGCTACCACTGATTTTTCCGCCGTACAGATTCAAGGTGGTGTGAACATTGGACTCATTCACCGTTCTCACGTAGATAACGTGGTCGGATTTTCTCGTGACCGCACCGCCGCCCCGACAGTCGCAGATATTCAGCGTGCCGTTGCCCTCCACCGTGATACCGGTGTTCAGCGTTTTTCCGTTCAGGCAAAGGTTGAGGGTACCGCCCGTGACCGTGAGATCGCTGCTCCGTGTTGCATCGCCTGTCAGGTATACGTAGGCGGTATTGCTTTCGCCGTAGTCAATATCGTCCGTCCCGTTCCACGCCGTCCATACGACATCCGCACATTCCTCCGTGTGGTCGCCGATGTCTGTATGCGTTGCGCCGCAGATCGGGTGCGTATGTATGCCGCTGTCATCTGCCGACACGATGACGGTTGCCATGCACAGCAGGGCACACACGAGTAGTACGGCTCCCCATAGTCTCTTCCGAACTTTCATTGTTTTTCGCTCCTTTTTCGCTTTCCTTCATGTTGTCCTCCGGACTTGACATCAAGGAAAATTCTGTTATAATAACATTATATACCGTTCATCCATGAACGAAGCAAGGGGTTAAATAAAAAAATATGAAAAAAGACGGAAAAAAGTTGTTTCAGATTACCGAAGCAGCCCACGCCTGCGGTCTTTCCCGCAGTACACTGATGCGCTTGGAGGAAAAAGGACTGCTCACCCCCGCCTGCATTGCGCCGGAGAGCGGGCGGCGGTACTATGACAACCACGACGTGGCGCGCATTCTGCAAATAGAAAAATTCAGGAGCATGGGACTCAATACCGAACAAATTGCGGACTATTTTGCCCATGGCGGCGAAATCACGACGCTTTTGACCGTGTTGGAAAACCGTCTGCATGATCTTCAGCGCAGTGTGGAGGAGTTACGGTTGCGGACGGCGGCGCAGCCGGGCACTTCCGTGCAAATCATACGCCTGCCGGCCGTAACCTGTCGGATGCGGCGCTGCAAAGGGCGCACGGTCGCGGATAAGTACGCCGATATGTACGATTTTTACAGTGAATGTGTTCGCTGGGGCTGTGTTCTTTCCGAAGAGCCGCTGTTCACGATTTCGGACCGACAGGACTACCTGGAGGGGTACATCAGCGACGACCCGTACCCTTACTTCGTCTGCGTTCCCGTGCGACCGGAAAAAGCACCGGCGGACGCGGTGGTATTGCCGGAATGCCGTGCGCTGTCGGTGCTGTATTACGGCGATTATTCCGGCGTGGACGAGGCGTGGCTGACGCTGGGCCGGGAGGCCGAAGCGCGCGGTTTGACACCCGCGGGTTCTCCCCGTGTCCTTGGTATCGTCGCTCCGTACACAGGCCATGAAATTGAAACCCGCCGGTACTGTTCAAGATTTGTCTTGCCGGTGACCGGATGAGAGCGGACCGCGGCACATACGCGTGATGCGCACAAGTAATGTATTAACCAACCGCCGGCGCGG
>CAKRWK010000222.1 GCA_934417455.1 uncultured Eubacteriales bacterium | reverse complement strand
CCGTCATCAATGCCGGCAAGGACAAAGCAGGCTTTGTCCAGTGCTTCCGGCCGTTCCGTAGATGTACGGATGCAGACCGCCGGGAACGGATGGCCGACGGAAAGGAAGAAACTCGATTCTTCCGGCAACGTTCCGCTGTCGGACACCACGCAGAAGGCGTTCATCTGCAGGCAGTTGTAATCATGGAAACCGAGCGGTTCATGCCGTATCACGCGCGGGTCGAGCACGAATCCCGAACTTTCCAGGCGTTTGCGGCTTCTCGGATGGCAGGAATACAGAATCGGCATGTCGTATATGTCGGCCAGCCGGTTGACAGCGGAAAACAGCGAACGGAAATTCTGTTCCGTGTCAATTTTCTCCTCTCTGTGCGCCGAAAGGAGAATATACTTTCCCTTCTCCAGCCCCAGTCTCTGATGAATGTCGCTTTTTTCAATGTCCGAAAGATTGGCGCGGAGAACCTCCGCCATCGGCGAGCCGGTCACATACGTGCGCTCTTTCGGCAGACCGCATTCCGCAAGGTAGCGTCTTGCGTGCTCGGAATAGGCCATATTGACGTCGGAAATGATGTCGACAATGCGTCGGTTGGTTTCCTCAGGCAGACACTCGTCCTTGCAACGGTTGCCCGCTTCCATATGAAAAATCGGAATATGCAAGCGTTTGGCCGCAATGGCGGACAGGCAAGAGTTGGTGTCTCCCAGAATCAGGAGCGCGTCCGGATGAACCGCGGCCATCAGTTTATAGGAAGCGTTGATGATGTTGCCCACCGTGGCACCGAGGTCGTCGCCGACGGCGTCCATATAGACCTCCGGGTCACCGAGACGCAAATCGCGGAAAAATACGCCGTTGAGATTGTAGTCATAGTTCTGTCCCGTATGCGCAAGAAGAGTATCAAAATACAGACGGCATTTGTTGATGACAGCGGAAAGACGGATAATTTCCGGCCTTGTCCCGACAATAATCAACAGTTTCAGTCGTCCGTCGTTTTTGAATTTTACATTGGAATAGTCAACTTTCATTTGCATATTCCCTTTCATTCAAAGAATTAAGCGGATTATTCGCTGAAAATAGTATTGTCAAACGTATACCCGTTTTTGGTTTTATGAATGCCGTAGGCAGTCTGCTTGACGATATTGAAAACCTTGTTTCCGTCAAGACCGACGCAGTTGTCGATGGAAAGAAGCAATTTTTCGGCACAAGGGTGGAACGTGGAGGTCGTTACAAAAATGCCGCGTGTGCCGCCCAAGGCGTTCAGCGCACCGTAAAATTCACGGACTTCTTTTTCGGTCACCTGAATATTCCGACGGCATTTGGCCTGCACCATGATGTGTTCGACAAAGCCGAGTTCTTCCATGGTATCGACGATAACGTCTACGCCACCGTCGTCACTGCCGCCGACCACGTCGCAGAGCAGGACGTCACGGCCGGTAATGAGATAATATTTTTCGAGCATGTTGGCGACAAACCGTTCAAAGAACGCACCACCCATATCACATAAGCGATCCAGGAAAACCGGACGGAAAGCGGTTTCGTCGAGTGGTTCCTTCGGGTATGTCTTTTTGACCTTTTCCACCGGAAGAGAATACGTATTGTTTTCGAGCAGAAGTTGTTTTTTCGCCACCGCGGCGCCGAGAATCTGCCCGGCCAGACCGCGCACGGCCTGATCGTCCTTGGCAGACGCCGTTTTATCGGTGCCGAAATGTTTCTCAAGGGCGGAAAACAATTCGCTTTTCATCATAGGCTTCTTAGCAAGCAACGAAAAGACCGCCGTTCGGCACTGCGCGCTTTCGACAACGACCAGTTTTTCCTTCTTCATGGAATACTTTTTGTCTTTGTCGACAACAACGTCGCCGCTTGTCACGAGATTAGTCAGCGTCGTGCCGATATAACTGCGGGCAAGGTTGACTTTGGCGTTCGGATTGGATTTTTCTCTTTTTTCCTTTTCGGAAAAATCGTAGCGCGAAAGCACCCCGTCAATCACTTCCGAACGGGTGTACGCATGGCCGGCAGAAAGAAAACCGGTCACCTCGCGGAGCGCCTTTTCTTTGGCTTCGCTTGTCATTTTCATAGTTATTCCCTTTCGGTTTACACAGGCTCGCGGTAGGTTTCCGGTTTGTTCGGGTCGAACGGTTCGTTCGCCCACAACAGGGTGACGAGCGGTTCTTTATCGGACAGATTGATAATGTTATGCGTATACCCCGGGAGCATATATACGGCCGTCATGGATTCGCCGTCCACGTCAAAACGGAGAACTTCGTCCGTACCGATTTTGCGCTCCTCAATCCGCCCGTGTCCGGACACGACGACAAAGATTTCCCATTTGGAATGATGCCAATGCTGTCCCTTGGTCATTCCCGGGACGGACACATTGACGCTGAACTGACCGCAACTGCGTGTTTTCAGAATTTCCGTAAAACTGCCCCGTGCGTCTTTATTCGTACGCAACGGCACGGCAATTTTCTCTTTCGGGAGGTAGGAAAGATATGTGCTGTACAGTTTTTTCTCAAAACTTTCCGCGGG
Organism: uncultured Eubacteriales bacterium; assembly: GCA_934417455.1. GTDB lineage: Bacteria > Bacillota > Clostridia > Oscillospirales > CAG-272 > UBA1740. Next base: position 127 of record CAKRWK010000222.1, on the reverse strand, counting down.
AATTTCCGGCATGAAGAGGGTTTGCGGCTCGTCACGGAATGTTCCGAGCAGGCGGACAATCTCGCCGAGGGTAACGTGGTACGTTGTCGGAACAAAGGCATACCGACCGTCCGCCGTCGGGTGTGGC
>CAKRWK010000221.1 GCA_934417455.1 uncultured Eubacteriales bacterium | reverse complement strand
GATGATGGAACCGTTGGAAATGACGTCCTCGGTGCCCTTCTTGTTATTGTTGCGACGGTCGTCCTTGCGGACCTTGACGCCTTTGGTAAATACGGAGGTGTCGCTCATGTTGTCGGCTTCGAGTACCTCTTCCCAGGAATCGGCAAGCGAGCCTCCGACAGAGTTGAAAAATGCCTTGATAATGCCCATGGTATTTTCTCCTTTTGGTATGTATGTGTATTTTTTGTTTTTTTATTTGGTTTCGTCGGCAGGTGCGACCTCTTCGGCCGTGTCCCGCGGCGCGCCGCAGGCGGGACAGAAGCCAAGGTCGGCGGAAAACAGCGTGCCGCAATAGGCGCACTTTCTCTGTTTCGGGGGCGGCGCGCCGATGTCCTCGACCACCCCGTCGCGGAAGATATACGAGGTGAGATATTCCCTTTTCAGGCACGCGTCGAGCACGCCCTCCACGTTTTCTTCGGGAATGCGGGCGAAGGCGGCGATGTCCGCGGCGCGCCGCATGCCGTACGTTTCGACGGCCGTGCACACGCGATAACGGATGCCGGCATTGGCATAAGCCATAAAGTACATGGCCGTGCCGTAGAACGCGTGCACGACAAGCGCGATGCACAGCGCCATCGGCAGCCAGAGTCCGTGCGTGGCGGAAAGGATAAGTCCCGGAATGCCGAGCACGCCGAACACGGCGGTCAGAATCCCGACCAGAAGCCACACGTTTTTGCTTTTCTTTGCTTTGTTCATTATTCTTGGGTGTCCTTTATTACTATAGGTAAACTGTGATTCAAGTTTACCATATCGGCGGGGGTTTGTCAAGCGTTCGCAGAGGAAAATTTCGACCGTCTTTGCCGTTTTTCACAAAAGCGCGCCACCGCACGCCCTCTTTTCGGTGATTTTTACGACTTTTCACTTGATTTTACAAAAAAGGTATGGTACAATGAACGGGAATTTACGGATTTTACGGTTTTTTAAGGCCGGATGAAGGTTCGGGGCGCAGAATAGAGAAAAACGAAAGAGGTGTTTTCATGCGGATTCTTCTTGCCGAGGACGACAAATCCCTCTCGACCGCGCTGGTGGCCATACTGAAACACAACGGTTACGCGGCGGACGCCGTTTACAACGGGCGCGACGCCATCGACTACCTCTTGACGGGGGTCTACGACGCCGCCGTGCTCGACATCATGATGCCTTATGCCGACGGACTCGAAGTCCTGCGCACCGTGCGCGGTCGGGGCTGTCACATTCCCGTTCTGCTCCTGACGGCGAAGTCCGACCTTGCGGACAAGGTGGGGGGACTGGACGCCGGGGCGGACGATTATCTGACAAAGCCCTTCGCCGTCCCCGAGTTGCTCGCCAGACTGCGCGCCATGACGCGCCGTCCCGCCACCATGCCGGAGGATGCGGTGCACGTCGGCGACGTCACCCTCGACCGCACGTCGCACACCCTCCGCGGTCCGCTCGGCGAGGCGTCCCTCACCGCGAAGGAATACCAACTGGCCGAACTTTTCTTCCGCTATCCGACAAAAATTTTCTCTCCCGACGTTCTGCTCGACCGCGTATGGGGCTTTGAGAGCGAGACGGAGGTCGGCGCCGTATGGACATTCGGGTCCTTCCTGCGGAAAAAACTTTCCGCCGTGTCGGGGCGGGTGACGGTCAGGTCCGTGCGCGGCGCGGGATACAGAACAGAGGTTTCCGATGTTAAAGAAACTGAGAATTAAATTCATCGTTATTGCCATGGTGGCCATGACCGCGGTGCTCGCCGCCGTCATCGGCGCGGTCAACATCCGCAGTTACGTCACGCTGACGGAGACGGCCGACCGCACGCTCGGCATGATTGCCGATAACGGCGGCACTTTCCCGCGCACCGACGTGCCGGGCGCACCGACGGAAAACGGAAAACCGACGCCTTCACCGGACGCAAAGCCGGACAGTCAGGCGCCGGGGGGAAAACCCGGCATGTCCCCCGAGGCGCCGTTTGAAACGCGGTACTTCACCGTAACGGTGTCGGACGGGGACAAAACGACGGCCGACACCGAGAACATCGCGGCCGTAGACGGCGCGGCGGCCGTCGCTTACGCGGCGCGGACAACGGGAACGTCGGGCTTTCTCGACAACTACCGCTACCTTGTCCGCGAGGGAGACGGAGAGACGCTCTATGTATTTCTCGACTGCACCCGCGACCTTTCGACCTTCCGTTCCTTCCGCAACGTCTCCCTCGCGGTCAGCGCGGGCGGTCTTGCCGTGGTGTTCCTTCTGATATTTATTTTCTCCGGCATGGTGACGGCGCCCGCCGCCGCGGCCGAAAAAAAGCAGAAGCAGTTTATCACCGACGCGGGACACGAACTGAAAACACCCCTCACCGTCATTGACGCCGACTGCGAACTCCTCTCCTACGAGGTGGGAGACAACGAGTGGCTTGAAAACATCCGCGCCGAGGTGCGGGAACTCACGGACATGACAAACAAACTGGTCTTTCTCGCCCGAGCCGACGAGGGCGTGCCGCCGACGCGCATGACCGACCTCGACTTTTCCGGCATGACGCAAAGCGCGGCAGACACCTTTGCGCCCGTGGCGCAGGCGGCCGGGAAAGCCTTCACGGCGGACATCGCGGAAGGAATTTCGGTGGTCGGCGACGGAGGCATGCTCAGAGAGG
>CAKRWK010000220.1 GCA_934417455.1 uncultured Eubacteriales bacterium | reverse complement strand
TGTACACCGGGGACGAAACCGTCCCGCTGCTTCTCGTCGTGTTTGACAGAGGGGACGCGACCAGCGCAAGTTTCCGCAAAACGTTTCTTTTGCAGTGTTCAAACAGTCCGACGATTTCCGGCAACACCGTCACGGTGAACAACGGCGCGGGCAAACTGGTGCTGACCTCGCTCAAGGGCGGCGACACCATCAAATCCTACGGCGGGTCGAACAAATACTACCTGCCGGACGTCGGCAAGATTCTTTCTCCGGCGGCATCCTCCCGCACCGATTCGATGTGGGGCCGTGTGGAAATCTCGCCTAAGACAGGGAACAAGTCCGACCTCATACTGAACGTTCTCTATGTGACCGACAGCGCGACGACGAAGAAAATCACCCCGACGCTGCTTGAATCCGGCGACTTTATCGGCGCTGTGGCGGCTGACCGCGTGGCATACTTCTGCACGCTGAAAACGTACGCCTCGTCGGCGGTGACCCTGAAAGCCGCCGGTACGGGCGACGTTACCTACTATGTCGGCGGCCTTGCGGCCGGTACATGGACGGTGACGGCCGGGAACAAGACGCAGACCGTCACGGTGACGGAAGAAGGCCATATGGCTACTTTCACCTATAACGGCACCGGCGACATCACCCTGACCCCCGCAAAATAAATTCCGTTTTCCTGCCGCGCGACATATGCCGCGCGGCAAGGAAACACAACCTTCATAATAAAAAGGAGACTGTATGAAAAAGATTCTGTCTTTGGTTCTTCTTCTGTCCGTTCTTATCGGATGCGCGGCCGTGCTGTCCTCCTGCGGGAAAGAGCCGGTCTGCGAACACCCGAACATGACGTACACCCCCGTAAATGCGAAGAACCACAAAGGAACCTGCCCCGATTGTGGTTATACGACCACAACGGCGCACAAGTTTGAAAACAACGACTGCACTCTTTGCGGCTACAAACGCGAGGCTGCCGCAACCGACCCTTGGCAGGATGAGTTTGACGGCAAAGAATATCCGTGGGAGACGACGAACCTCGTGATGAGCGTGGGGGACAACTCCAACTACGGCGAACTGGAAGCCGGCGGTAAAGCCTTCGTTTCCGGCGAATGGACAACGGGCAACATCAACACCGGCAACACCATCGCTTCCGTGGATAACGGCATTCTTACCCAGATTATCACCCGCAACGCCACCGCGGCGAGCGCCACACATGTGACCGTGTCATACACCTACATGAGCGATTATGTGTGGGGCGAGGTTATGCCGCAGATTGCGACGGAGGCCGCCGCGGCCAACACGCCCGACATTTACTACAACTTTATATACGACATGGTCGGTGCGTCCATCAACGGGTATTTCAAAAACGTCAAGGGCAATTCCTACCTCGGCTGTTACTACGAGACCTATGACGCGGAGAAGGACGACCGCGGGTACAACTGGGAGTACATGAACGACCTGACGTTCTCTCCGAACATCCTCTATCTCATTGCCTCGGACTACTCGTTTGACCTTTCCCGCGCGTACCTCATCCTGCCCGTCAGCCTGACGCTTTTGTATCAGGCGTCCAACGTCACGGGCGACGTGGACGGGAACGGCTTTGTCAACATCAACGACTTCTATGCTATGATCAACAACGGCGACTGGACGTGGTCAAAAATTATTGAGTACACCGAAGCCGTGAAGAAACCGGGTGCGAACGGCGGTTATTCACTGTCCGGTACCAGCACCATCGGCTTTGCGCTGTCCTCCATGTCCGGCCTTTGCTCGACGGCGGCGCTCTATTCTTCCTCGATGCAGGTCGTGAACCGCACGGTGGGAGATAACGGGGAATATGTCTATTCCTACCCCAACAAGTGCCCGACGTCCCTGTCGGAAGCCTGCAACACGTTTGCCGAATTGTTCGGCAATAACGACGGTAACCGAGACCAGAGCATGACGGAAAGCGGTACGTCCGGTATTCTGATTTGCAAAACCAAACTGGATGATATTCAGACGGTATTTGCGCAGAACCGTATTCTTGTCGGTTCTCCCGCCGCCCTCGGCGCCATCGAAAAGAGCATGTACCAGTCCATGTGGAACGAGGACGAAGGCTCGAACGGCTTTGCCGTCGCGCCCATCGCAAAACTCACCAAAGAGAGCGACTATCAGACGACGATTCACAATATCGGAAAAGTGTTTGCGATTTCTTCCAAATGCGAAAACGCGGACGCGGCCTGCGCCTACATCAACCATAACACCGTCAACTCCTCCGACATTCTGGAAGAGTACTACGAGTGGGTGCTCGGTTACAGCCGTTCCGTGACGGAAAAGAACGTCGAACTGCTTCTTGCCATGCGTGACAGACTTGTCTACTCGCACGACAAAGTAGTTGAGGACGCCATCGGTATCCTTTACAACCTTGACCAGGTGGATGACCCGTTCGGAAGCGGTGCCACCATCCCGTTCGGTAACACCCGTTGGCACACCTTCCTTCTTTCCTGGTGGGACGGCGGCCGGATTGACCAGTTGTATAACGGCGTCAAAGACCTCAAGATGGCAAGACTGCAGGAAATTCAGAAAACCTTCATTGCGAATGCCGCAAAATAAGATTTTTTCATGAGGGCGGCCGGCGCCGCCCACGAAAACCCGCAGAAACCGCCCCGCATTTTCGGGACAGTCTTTGCGG
>CAKRWK010000219.1 GCA_934417455.1 uncultured Eubacteriales bacterium | reverse complement strand
CGGAGAACCGTTCGGCCTCTGGGCGGTGGACACCAAGGGAAATGTCGGGCGGTACATCCGTCCCGGGCATTTCAATATCGACGTCGTCCTGACCGATGACATCGGTTACTACAAAAAGAGAAAAGTCCGTGTTCTGAACGGAAGTCATACAAACATGGTGCCTGTCGGGCTTCTGTACGGTGCCGAAACCGTCTGCGACTGCATGACGGACGAAAGACTGCGCGCATTTATCGACGAGACACTGAAAGAAGAAATCGTTCCTTTTGTCTCCGACGACAGAGAAATGACGGAGGCGTTTGCAAGACAGGTAAAAGAGCGGTTTGAAAATCCGTATCTCGGACACCGGCTGACCAGCATCGCCCTGAACAGTATTTCAAAATGGCGGGCAAGGGTTCTGCCGTCCTTCCGTGATTATTACGAAAAGGAAGGGCGCATACCGCCGCACCTGACGTTCGGTTTTGCCGCATGGATGGCACTCTACGCATCGGCCGTGCGAAAAGAGGACGGAACGTACGCGGCATCTCTCCCAACATGCACGGCACCTCTGAAAGACGACGAGGCGTATCTTTCCTACTTCGCGGCGGGCGGAGACATCATCCGGTTTATGGAACGCGCGGATGTCTGGGGGGAGAATCTGACGGCTTACGCCGGCTTTGCCGACGCTGTGAAAAACTACGTCGAAGGTATCCGCCGCGGCCGTACGGACTTTTTACCTGTCGGCCGATAAAGAAATCCGATTTTTTGAAAAGATGGCGAAATATGCACTTGACAAAAAAAGCCCCACCATATTATAATGAGGGTGCTTGCTTGTCGGGTGCATTTTTTGCTTTGTAAAGGGGGAGTTTACCCATGGAAATAACGGAGGTTTTTCGACTTTGGCGCGATGACCCGTATTTTGATGAGGAAACGAGACGGGAGTTGTCCGCGCTCGATGAAGAGCGGGATGCCGGCGAAATCCGCGAGCGTTTTTGCTCGGATCTCGCGTTTGGTACCGGCGGGTTGCGCGGGCAGATGTCCGCGGGCACCAACCGGATGAACCGCTATACGGTCGCCAAAGCGACGGCCGGTCTTGCGGCGTTCCTGCAGGAAACGTACGGCGGGGAAGCCTGCCGCACGCGCGGTGTTGTCATCGGCTACGATACAAGGCACAACAGCCGTCTGTTTGCCGAAACGGCGGCGAATGTACTGACGGGGGCGGACATTTCCGTCTGTCTGTACCGCCATTCCGCGCCAACGCCCGAACTCAGTTTCGGCGTGCGCGCCATGCACGCGCTCGGGGGCATTGTCGTCACCGCCAGTCACAACCCGAAAGAATACAACGGATATAAGGTGTATGACGAGTGGGGCTGTCAGTTGCCGTATGAAGCGGCCGGCCGCGTGTATGCCTTCATCGAAGCGATAAAGGACATCCGTACGGTATCTCTGAACGGGAACGCGGCGCTTTTTCGCGAGGCCGACCCGACGGAAGATTATATAGGGGCCGTTCTCCTTCAGTCGCGCTTTTCCGACCGGAAGGCCAAGGCCGCCCTGCGGGTTGTTTATACGCCGCTCCACGGAACGGGTATGTATGCCGTGCCGCAGACATTGGAAAAAGACGGATTTACCGACGTTCATCCGGTGGCGGCGCAGTTCGCGCCGGACGGCAGTTTTCCGACCGTTAAGTCACCGAATCCCGAAGACCGCCGCGCGCTGGAACTCGGGATTGCCGAAGCCGCGCGCATCGGTGCCGACCTTGTCCTCGGCACCGACCCCGACTGCGACCGCGTCGGCCTTGCCGTCCGGAGCGGGGAAGAATACATACTTATGACGGGAAATCAGGTCGGCGCTTTGCTCGTTGATTTTGTCCTGTCCCATACCGACCTTTCCGCAGTGAAAAAGCCCGCGATCGTCAAAACCGTTGTCACCTCCGACCTCGGCGGAAACATCGCCGCGGCGCACGGGTGTACCGTCTTTTCCACCCTGACGGGATTCAAATACATCGGTGAGAAAATGACCCAGTTCGAGACGGCGCGCAAAACGGGCAATACGGTGCGCGACTATACCTTTCTCATGGGCTACGAGGAGTCGTACGGCTATCTTGTCGGCGATCACGCGCGGGATAAAGACGCCGCCGTCGCGTCTCTTCTGATTTGCGAAATGTGTGCCGCCTGGAAAGCAAAAGGGAAGGCGCTCGCGGAGCGCATGGAAGAATTGTACGGTACATATGGGTACTATTTCGACGCGCTGGACAGTTTTACCCTCGCGGGACTGGACGGGCTGGAACGCATCCGCGGCATGATGGAAAAACTCCGCACGCAGGGCGCGCCCTTCGACGGCGTAAGAACGGTGACGGATTACATACATCCCGTGCCCGCCGAGGAAGGATTCGGTACGCTGCCGACCTCCGACGTTCTGAAATACACATTTGACGACGGGTCGTGGATAGCTGTCCGCCCGTCCGGAACGGAACCGAAAATTAAGATATATTACAGCATACGTTCCGCAACGAAAGAGGCCGCAAAGGCCATGTATGTGCAAAGGAAAAATTTGATTTTGCAAACGTTAGGTTTACAATAATAAACAAAAATCCAAAACCCCAGGAGAATAGACATGCAGAAAAGACTTCTTCACCAGTACGAAAACAATCCGGTCATGTCGCCGGACCGTATGCC
>CAKRWK010000218.1 GCA_934417455.1 uncultured Eubacteriales bacterium | reverse complement strand
GCGATAAAGACAATACCGATGAGCACAATCTGCCACTCGCGGAAGACGGAAAGTTCCAGCCCCGAACCGCTGATAACGAAGAACAGCACCATGACGGGACCCGTCCAACGGTCCATTCTGTCCATCAGTTCGGCGGAAAAATCGCAAAGGTTGCAGAATACCGTGCCGAGCATCATGCAGACGAGCAGGGAAGAAAATCCGACGGTCACGGGGCCTATGCTGAACGTGAGTTTCGACAGCGCCACGGCGAGAAATACGTAACAGACGGAAATGCTCATTCTCTTGCTTCTCGAATGGAAGAAGCGTTCCGTATAGTGGAAAAGGAGTCCGAGCAGCGCGCCGAGCAGAAGCGACATGACAATTTCAATCAGAGGATTGACGAGCACGGAAATCATGTCGATATGTCCGCTTTCCATGGCGCGGGCAATGCCGAACGAGACGGCAAAGACCATCAGGCCGACCACGTCGTCCAGTGCCACGACGGGCAGAAGAATATGCGTCAGAGGGCCGTCGGCTTTATACTGCTTGACGACCATGAGCGTGGCGGCGGGGGCGGTGGCCGTGGCGATGGCGCCGAGGGTCACGGCGCAGGAAAGCGGCAGTTTTTCGGGAATGAGAAAGTGAAGACCTATCAGCGCGGCGTCCACCAGCACCGTGGCGGTAATGGCCTGAAATACGGCCACGACCAAAGCCTGTTTGCCGATTTTTTTGAGGTCGGCGATGCGGAATTCATTGCCCATGGCAATGGCGATGAAACCGAGAGCAACGTCGGAAATCAGCGCATAGTTTGCCACGTCTTCCGAAGAAATAAATCCGAGCCCCGGAATGCCGAGACGGCCGAGACAGTACGGACCTATCAGGATACCGGCGATAAGATAAGCGGTGACGGCCGGCAGATTCCAGATTTTTGTCAGTCTCGACATCATCAATCCGGCAATCAGAGCGACGGACATCGATAAGAGAATTTGCATTTGTTTTTGCCTGCGATTCTTGTTTTTTTGGGGACTCCCCGCATTTTCTGTTGGGAAATCTCATTTACAAACGCATATTATAGCAAAAAAGTACCGCCGTGTCAATAGAGAACGGACAAAAAAACGGCGGTACCGACGAAAACTTGCGAAAACTCTTGACATCCGCTTCCAAATATTTTATAATATAACGTATAAAAAGCACATGAATTTGCAACACCGCAAAAGAAGAGAGGTTCATCATGGAACGCACCAAAATCAGTCATGTCACCCCCGGCAAAGTCCGAATTCAGGGATTTGTGGACAAAATCCGCAATAAAAGAACCATGGCGTTTATTGTTGTCAAAGATATTTCCGGCAAAATGCAGGTGACGCTGGAAAAAGAAAAACATCCGGAACTTGCCGAAGTGGCGGACAGGCTGACGCTGCATTCCGTCATCACGGTGGAAGGCGAGGCCGTCGCCAACGAATTTGTCAAAATGGGCGGTATGGAAATCCTGCCCGACAGCATTGTCATCGAGTCTCTGGCGGAGGCTCTGCCGATTAAGGACGACTCCGACATTGATTGCCGCATGGATTATCGCTGGATTGACCTGCGCCGCGATCAGAATCATCTGATGCTCCGCCTGCAGACCACCATGACCGCCGCCATGCGTGAGTTTCTTCTTGAACACGACTTTGTCGAAATCCATACCCCGAAACTGATTGCCGCCGCGAGCGAATCCGGCTCGGACGTGTTTGAAGTCAAATACTTCGACACCAAGGCCTATCTTGCTCAATCGCCGCAGTTTTATAAGCAGATGGCTATGGCCGCCGGCCTCGAGCGCATTTTCGAGACAGGCCCCGTGTTCCGCGCCGAAAAGTCCTACACCAACAAGCACGCCACCGAATTTACCGGTTTCGATCTTGAGTTTTCCTATGTGAACGGCGTGGAGGACGTCATGAAGATGGAGGAAGAACTCCTCGAATACATGCTCCGCCGCGTGAAAGAAGCGCACGGGGATGAAATTCACGACTTGTTCGGCCTTGATGTCATTGTTCCCGCACTTCCGTTTCCCCGCATGAAACTCTGCGACGTGTATTCCGAAATTGAGAAGAGATACGGCTATACCGTGCCCGACAGCATGAAGGGAGACCTGACGACGGAGGCGGAACATCTTGTTAAAGACCTTGCCCGCGATATGTTCGGCCATGAGTTCCTTTTTATCACCGACTACGATGCGAAAGAACGCGCCTTCTACCACATGCGCGATGAACACGGCGTGCCGCAGGGCTATGACCTTATCTGGCGCGGCGTGGAAATTACCACGGGCGCACAGCGCGAGCACCGCTACGAAGTGCTGAAAAAACAAGCCGACGAAAAGGGCCTCGGTCGCGACGTGGACTTCTATCTGCAGTTCTTCCGTTACGGTTGCCCGCCGCACGGCGGTTTCGGCCTCGGCCTTGACCGTCTGACTATGCTCTTCCTCGGCATGTCCATCAAGGAAGTGCAGTTCCTGTTCCGCGGCCCCAACCGTCTGACGCCGTAAAAGCAAATAAATATAGTCAAAATCGGCTGTATTTCGGCCGAAAAAGGAGAAACATCAGGAGAATTGCATTGATTAACGAAACCAGTCAGGCAGCGAAAAATTCGCTGATTGAAGAAACCCTCCGTTCGGTGGTGGAGCCGCTCGGCCACACTGTTGTC
>CAKRWK010000217.1 GCA_934417455.1 uncultured Eubacteriales bacterium | reverse complement strand
GGTTGATGTTGAGGTCAAAGAGATTTTCGTAGATGTCGGGGGCGGCCGTATAGCCGACAAAACGCACCGCACGGCAGAGTCCGAGCCTTGCCGTCAGAGTTTCGAGAGACTCTCTTTTGCTGCCGTCGCCGACGAGAAGAAGACGGACGTCGGGATAGCGCGGCGAAAGCAGCGCCATGGCGCGCAGAAGTGTGTCCTGTCCTTTGACCGGTTCCATGCGCGCGCAGTTGCCGAGAACAAATGCTCCGTCGGAAAATCCGAGCGCGCGGCGCAGACGCAGGCGGCTGTCCTCGGGCAGACGGGCGAGCGCGGGCGAACCGTTCGGTACGGTGGCGATGCGCCCTTCGGCAATACCGGCGGCCGAAAGTTGCCGCGTCGCGGCGGCCGCCGTTGAGACGGTCAGGGTAGTGACAGCGTTATAAAGGCGGGTTCGCAGACCTCCGAGCACTTCTGCCCCCGCGCAGTGACGGGTGGACAGCAGCACGGGTACCCCGGCGAGAGCCCCGCCGACACGCGCCGACAGAGCGGCGTGGGTATGCACGATGTCGGGCTTTGTCCGTCGGAAATACCGGGCGAACGCGAGCGCGTCGGGCATGCGGAAACTGCGGTCGGCCGAAAAGGGAAAAGGCGTGATTTTTACGCCATTTCGCGGCAGCCGTGCCCGCAGTGCCGACGTTTCCGGCAGCAGTATTTCAAAGTCAAAACGGTCTTTCAGAGCGTCGGTGATGCGAGAGAGCAGAATGCCGGCGCCGCCGACGTTTCCGTCGCTGATGACCTGTGTGATACGCATAATAATCCCCCTTCCGCTACGTGCGTTTATACGCAGTTTGTCCGAAGGGGGAAAGTTTATTCTTTTCCGGATGTATCTTCCGGCGGATCTTCCGTACTTGTCCGGCCTCTTTTGCGCCGAAAGTAACACTGCAGAACGCCGCGCGCCTCGTCGGAAAGCACCCCACCCGTAACGTGCGGACGGTGGTTGAGGGGCAGAGCAGCTATGTCGAGCAGGGAACCGAAGGCACCGAAGCGGAGGTCCGGCGTGCCGTATACCACGCGGGGAATGCGCGCATTTACAATCGCCCCGGCACACATGACGCAGGGCTCCATCGTGACGTACAGCGTTACCCCGGGCAACCGCCAGCCGCCGAGGATGCGGCAGGCCTCTTCAATGGCCAGAATTTCGGCATGGTGCGTGGCGCATTTCGACCGTTCGCGCGTGTTGACGGCGCGGGACAGTACGACCCCGTCGCGCACAATCAGCGCCCCGACGGGCACCTCGTCGGCCGCGGCGGCCTCTTCGGCAAGCGCAATGGCTTCCCGCATAAATGCGCGGTCGGCATCGGTCATATCGACTGGTGTCGGCGCGTTATTCGGTATATTCATCGGATATATCTCCTTGTATTGACCACTTATATTTGCATTTTCTCGCCCCGAGTGCCGCATAACCGAGAGAAAGCAGGCACAGCGTTCCCGAAACAAAAAGAAACACCGCACGTCCGACAGTTGTTTCCGTCCATAGCGGGGAGAGAAGCGAGAGCGCGTTTGTCAGCACGTGCCAGAGGACGGAAGGAAAGAGGGAACCGAGAACGCCGTCAAAGACGAAATACAGCAGCCCCGCCGCGAGCGCGTAAGGCAGGCGGAGAAGGTCAAAGTGAAATGCGGCAAACAGAACGGAGGACAGAATCCATGCGGCACGCCGCTCTGTCACGGTACCGGTGAGAAACCGGAGCGGCAGATAGCGGAAAAAGGCTTCTTCCAACAGGGCGGGGAGCAGGGCGTGTCGGAACAGGGCAAAGGGGGAGGGGGAGACCGTCGGCGCGACCGACAGACCCGCCCCCGCCGCCACGGCGGCAGACAGGAGGGAAAAGAGAAGCACGGCGCCGAAGGTGAGGGGCAAGAGACATACGATGTCGGTGATGTGCCTTTTCTTTGGACATATCGGTACAGGACTCCCGGTATATCCGAGCCGTCGATACGTGAACAGACAGGCAAAAAACAGAAAACTATATATAAAAATGTAAATAACTATATTCATATACGCACTGTTTGTCTGTCCGGACAGGGGGAGGAGCAGCCGCAACAGACAGGTATACAGAACAAATACAAGCGGTTTTTTCACCGTATCGGCCATCGCGGCGCCTCCTTTTTCTCTTTTTTTATTGCGGATTATATCGTGAAATGACGCATGTCGGAAAAGCGGAGTTTTCCTGCCGACATGTCCGCTTCTTCCAGACGGACGGTCAGTGCGTCGCCGAGACGGTACGTCATGTCCCGGCTACGTAGGGTACATGTTTTCTCATCGTAGATATATTCGCCCGGCATATCCGAACGGGGAATCAGACCTTCGCAGGTGTTCTCCAGGGTGCAGAACACCCCGAACGGCGTAACCGACGTGACGACGGCGGGGAAGGTTTCCCCGACTTTTTCTTTCATATACAGCACTTTGTAAAGGCTTTCAATGCGCCGCTCGGCCTCCAGCGTGCGCCGCTCGGCTTCCGTAGCCGCCCGCGCGGCGCGTGCGGCGTAGGAGACAAAGCGTCCTGCCGGTTCGCCCCCGAGCACGGCACGGCGCAGAATACGGTGCACTGCGAGGTCGGACAGGCGGCGGATGGGCGAGGTGAAATGGCAGTAGTTTTCAAGCGCGAGACCGAAATGGTTTTCCCTGTGGCTCTTGTATTCGGCTTTGGCCATGGAGCGGAGAAGTGTATAGGAGACGGGCAG
>CAKRWK010000216.1 GCA_934417455.1 uncultured Eubacteriales bacterium | reverse complement strand
CCATGCCCCGCCTGCGCGTGGACGTGCATCACCCCGACGTCGTTGTCACGGTGGAAATCCGCGACGAGTACGCATTTATCCGCGCCGGACAGGAAGAGGGCGCCGGCGGACTGCCCCTGCGCAGCGCGGGACGGGGGCTCCTGCTCCTGTCGGGCGGCATCGACTCGCCCGTCGCCGGCTGTATGATGGCCAAACGCGGTCTCGACGTGGAAGCACTGCATTTCGAGTCTTTCCCTTACACGTCCGAGCGCGCGAAGGAGAAGGTCATGACGCTGGCCGAGGAGATGTGCGCCTTCTGCGGCCGCATCCATGTGCACGTCATCTCCCTGACGCACATTCAGGAGGTTCTGCGCGACAATTGCGAGGAGGACTATTTCACCCTGCTTTTGCGCATGTTCATGATGAAACTGGCCGAACGGTGCGCCGGCGAGTTCGGTTGCGAATGCCTTGTCACGGGCGAAAGCCTCGGACAGGTGGCTTCCCAGACGCTCTCGGCCATCGGCGTGACGGACAGCGCGACGTCACTTCCCGTCTTCCGTCCCTGCATCGGTCTTGACAAAGAGGAAATCGTGAGAGAAGCGAGAAAGTACGGCACGTTTGAAACGTCCATTCTTCCTTTTGAAGACTGCTGCACCGTCTTTACCCCGCGGCATCCGAAAACCAAGCCGCACCTGTCGGCCGTGCTCGCAGAACTCGAAAAGGTGGACATGGAGGGACTTCTCGACGAAGCGTATGCCACCATGACAACCGAAACAAAGTATGTGTACGACGGATACAGATAAACCGAAAATGCCGCATATATATCACCGCGGCGGACAGAGAGACAAGGCTGTCCGCCGCGGCTTTTAAGCGCTTATTGACATAAAAAGCAAACTTTTATTTGCTATTTATGCCGCTTTCCGGAGAAACCGACGAGACTTTATACAGAGGTTATACGTCCGCGACGTCGGCAAAGTCACCAAATGTGAGCAGAAGCGGATAGTCTCTGACGGGCAGATTTTTTAAGAGAATGCAGTCGCCTTCCCGCCGCTCGACAAGCGACTCCGGTACGTCGTAAACGTCGCCGCACTTCAGGTCAATCAGACGGATTCTGCCGGGAATAGCGACATTCAGGGACACCGTGCCCTCAAAGGAGGTGGTCATCAGTTCCGTTCTGCGCCAGTACGCGAGGGCGCACGCGTCGCCTCTTCGGAAACCGCCGTAGACGACCTCACCGGCCGGCATGTCGTTGGCAAGTGTGCGGACGGACGGCAACGTCATGAACTTCACGGGCAAGGGGACATTGTCAAACTTCCCGCCGAACACGGAGCAAAGGGTCTGCAGTGCGTAATACGCGGGCTTTTCGGTGTAGGTGCCGACGGAATGTCCGTTTTCGTCGAAGTCCGCGCCGAGCACGCCGAAGTAACCGTAATCGAGATAACTTGCAACGTTGCCGACCGTGCCGTACAGGGCTTCCACCATGTCGACGGCCGTGAAGAACGAGGTAAAGAGGACGTCGGTCATGAGGTCGGTCACCGTGTGGCGCACGCACTGTTTGGCCTGTTTTTCCGGCGTCCACGCGCCGCCGGCCATGGCGCCCGCGCCGTCGCTCCTCGACTGCGAACCGGATTCGCCCTGAATGATGCGGATGGCGGGATTGTATCTGTGACAAAGGCTTTTGAGGTAGGCCACCTTGACGGGCACATCGCTCTCGTCGGGCGTGTACTCATGGAAGGACAGAGCGTCGACATACGGTGCCATACCGGCCTCGAGAACATGGTATGTAAAGAACAGGTCTTTATCGGACACGCAACCGCCGATGATATGTGCGTCGGGGTCGCCCGCCTTAACGGCTTTGGCCGTATCGACGGCAAAGAGGCCGTATTCCGTGCCGCTCGCTTTGAGTTCAAGGTTTTCGTCGCGCCAGCACCAGTCGGGTTCGTTCCAGATTTCATACCAAGACACACGGCCTTTGTAATGCTTCGTCAGGGCGGTGACGTAATTTGCCCATCCCTTCTTCTGGTCGTCGTTACGGGTCGGAGCGCAGCCCACCGCTCCGAACATACGCTCGGCTTCCTTATTGTAGAGTTTATTGCCGTAGCAAAGACAAATCCACGGCGTCATGCCGCGGCGGATGAGATTGTCGACAATGTCGTCCAGCCACGAAAAATCGTACACACCGCGAACGGTCTCCGTTCTCTGCCAGCCCGACTGCAGACGAACCCATTTCACGCCGAGGGCGGCGACTTTGTCGTAAGCCTTCTCGGGGTCGAAGATAGCGCGGTCGAGTTTTTCGAAACCGATGCCGATGCGCGAGTCTCCCGTTTCAAACGGTTTTTTCGGCCGTACATGGCCGATTTTCTTCAAACGTTCCATTTTTCAATACCTTTCATGCGCTTTTTCTTTATTTTTCACCGTTTTCGTATTCTCTCACCTTGCGTTCAAGTTCATTCAAACGTTCGGGGTACAGCTGAACGCTCATACCGCCGTCCACCTTCAGTTCCGTGCCGGTGATGTTTTTCGCCATATCGCTGCCGAGAAAATAGGCGGCGTTCGCGATGTCCTCAAAGTCGGAGATGTCGCCGATGGGTGTCAGGGTGCCATTGACAATCTGCGCGCTCCCCATCTTCTTCCACCGCTCGGTCTTGATGGTACCGGGGAGAACGACGTTCGAGCGGATACCGTAAGGGCCGAGTTCGACGGCAAAGGCACGGGACATGGAAATCATGCCGCCTTTCGA
>CAKRWK010000215.1 GCA_934417455.1 uncultured Eubacteriales bacterium | reverse complement strand
CCGGCCGACATTGCGGCCGCGCTTTCGGCAGAACACCTTGACGGCGAAATCGGAGAGGTGACGGTGGCCGGCGGCTCCCTCAATATGAAAATCGACGCGGGCGCATTTGCCGCGCGCGTGGTCAACACCGTAAGGACGGAAGGCGACACCTACGGTTCGCCCCGCTGCGGCGAAGGAAAGACCGTCGTTCTCGACTACTCGTCCCCGAACGTCGCCAAACCCTTCCATATCGGCCATCTGGGTACGACCGTCATCGGCCATTCCCTGAAACTCCTCCACGAATTTGCCGGCTACAAATGTATCGGCATCAACTACCTCGGCGACTGGGGCACGCAGTTCGGAAAACTGATTGTGGCCTACAAACTGTGGGGCAACAAAGAAAAGGTGGAGGCCGGCGGCGTCGACGCGCTGGTGGCGCTCTACGTCCGCATCAACAACGAAATCAAGGCCGAGGAGGACGCCTCCCTCGCCGCGCTTCCCGAAGCGGAGCGCGCGGGTAAAAAAGGCACGTCGGAACTCGGCGACAAGGCGAGACTCGAATTTTCCAAACTCGAACACGGAGACGAAGAGAACCTGGCGCTGTGGCGCTGGTTCGTGTCCGTCAGCCTGGAAGAATATCAGAAAACCTACCGTCTGCTCGGCATCACGTTCGACAGTTATAAGGGCGAATCCTTCTATACCGACAAAATGCCGGCCGAGGTGCAGAAACTCCGCGACATGGGACTGCTCGAAATCGACGACGGCGCATCCATTGTCAACCTTGACAAATGGAACATGCCCGTGTGTCTCATCCTGAAGCGCGACGGGTCGACCCTCTACCCGACCCGTGACATTGCCGCGGCCGTCTACCGTTACAACACCTACCACTTCGACAAGGCCATCTATGTGACAAGCGCCGCCCAGTCGCTGCACTTTGCGCAGTGGTTCAAAGTCGTGGAACTGATGGGGTATCCGTGGTATGACCGCCTGGTGCACGTGCCTTACGGCACCGTCAGCATCAACGGCGCGAAACTCGCGACCCGTACCGGCAACGTCATTCTTCTGAAAGACCTGTTTGCCGAGGCCATCTCGCGCGTATACGACATCACGAAGGAAAAGCACCCCGACCCCGAGGAATGCCGCGCGATTGCCGAAAAGGTCGGCGTCGGCGCCATTATTTTCTACTATCTCTCGAACAACCGCATGCGCGACATCAATTTCATGATGGAAGACGCGCTGACCTTTGAAGGCAACACCGGCCCATACGTACAGTACACCTTTGCGCGTACCTGCTCCGTCCTCGAAAAGGCGGGCGGCACCGGCCGCATGACGGGCGCCGCCCTCGGTACGCAGGAAACAAACCTCGCGAAGGTTCTCTCCCTCTTCCCCGAAAAGGTGAAAGACGCGCTTGACAGTTACGAACCGAGTGTGGTAACGCGGTACATTCTCGACCTTTGCGCCGCCTACAACGCCTTCTATCACGACTGCCCCATTCTGACCTGCGAGGACGCCGGTCTGCGCGAAAGCCGCGTGGCACTGACGGCCGCGACAAAACAGGTACTGAAAACCGCCCTGCATCTCATCTGCATGCAGAGCCCCGAAAAAATCTGATGAAAATAACAAAGTGACCGCCGCAGCGGCACGGGAGGAAATATGTCCGGACATTCCAAATGGAACAACATCAAACACAAAAAGGAGAAATCCGACGCCGCCAAGGCGAAAATCTTTACCAAAATCGGTAAGGAAATGTCGGTCGCCATCAAAGCGGGCGGCCCCGACCCCACGGTCAACGGCAAACTGCGCGACCTGATTGCCAAGGCCAAGGCCAACAACGTGCCGAACGATAACATTCAGCGCACCATCAAGAAGTTTTCCGAAAACAACGACATCGTTTACGAGGAAATCAGTTACGAAGGCTACGGCCCGTCGGGCGTCGCCATCATCGTGGAGACCTCCACGGACAACCGCAACCGTACCGCCGGCAACGTGCGTGCATGGTTCAACAAGTACGGCGGCAACATGGGACAGAACGGATGCGTCGGCTTCATGTTCGAGGAAAAAGGCGTTATCACCATTCTTGACGAAGACGAGGAAATCGACGAGGACCAACTGATGGAGGATGCGCTTGATTGCGGCGCCGAGGACATCAAGTCCGACGAAGGCGAATACACGATTTACACCGCCCCCGCAGACATCGACGCCGTGCGCGACGCCGTCATCGCCAAGGGCTACAAAATCGACACGGCCGACCTTGCCAAGGTACCGACAACGTATGTGGCCCTCGAAAATCAGGACGACATCGACAACATGGAAAAAATGCTCGACAAGTTCAACGAGGACGACGACGTCACCGCCGTCTACACCAACTGGGACAATTAAAAAGCAACACGAAAACGACCGAATTCTTTTATTCGGCCGTTTTGTGTCGGGTAAAGACATATGCAAAAAAACGGTAGAATTGATATATTAAACGGTCCTATTGTAAAGAATGTTTTACTTTTTACGCTCCCTCTCATGGTTTCCGGCGTTTTGCAGATGCTGTACAACGCAGCGGACATGTTTGTCGTCGGCAACTTTGTCGGCGACGGGGCGCTCGCGTCCGTCGGCGCGACGACAACGCTGTTTTCCGTCATTACCAACCTGTTTATGGGACTGTCGGTCGGCATGGACGTGCACTGCTCCAAATCCGACGGATACGGCGACAGGCGCGGCGTGAAGGAAGCCATTGACACGGGAATTTCGGCCTGCCTGCCCATCGGTATCGC
>CAKRWK010000214.1 GCA_934417455.1 uncultured Eubacteriales bacterium | reverse complement strand
GCCTTATCGAGCGGGAAGACAAGCGGTTTGAAGATGTCATAGAACGTTTGGACAGCAACCGCATGGCCATGGAAAAAGAAAAGGAAAAGGCGGAAAAACTCCGCGCCGAATACGAGGCGTTTAAAAAGGATGCCGAGGAAAAGCTTAGGAAAAAGACAGAAAAAAGTGAAGAAGAAATAGAAAAAAGCCTGCAAAAAGCAAGGCAGATTCTTGAAAGCGCCAGAGCGTCCAGCGAATTTATTTTCCGGCGGCTGGAAGAAATTCAGAAAGCGGAAAACAAGGAAAAACGGGATGCGCTGATGCGCAGTGCCAAAGAGGACATACGGGAACGTCTCCGCGCGAGCGACGGTGCACTGGATGCCGCAGGTATGCGGGAAATTTCGGAGGATGAAGAATATCATCTGCCGCGTCCGCTTGTCACAGGCGACAAGGTTTTCCTTGTTTCCGTCGGGCGGGAAGGCGTTGTTACGGACATCGACGAAAAGAAGAAACTGTACAGCGTCACCGCGGGTATTCTGAAAACCAAAGTGCCGGAATCGGGGCTTCGCCTGATAACGGACGGAACAAAATACAAAACAAAGACCAAGGTTCCCGTGTCGGAGGGTAAAGTCAAAAAGAGCGTGGATACGTCGTTCCGCCCGGAAATCGACGTGCGCGGCATGATAGGAGAGGACGCGTGGTATGTCATTGACAAATATCTTGACGACGCGATTCTCGCCTCCGTTTCTCCGGTGCGTATCATCCACGGTAAGGGCACCGGCGCTCTTAAAGCCGCGCTTTGGAAATATTTCAAAAACGACAGACGCATTGCGCATTTTGAACATGCGGCATACGGTGCGGGCGATGCCGGCGTGACTGTCATTGACCTAAAAAAATAAGCAAGAAACAGGAAAGAAGAAAAAACATGAATTTTCGTTATCTGACAGAGTATCTTGACAATGACCTTCCGATGCTCGGTATTCCCGGCTCGGATACGGTAATTTACCTCGACCATACACCGGTCTACCGCCACAGCAGCGGGTACGACAGCATAGCGGCCGGAACCCCCGTTAGGCAGGATGGGATTTACAATCTGTATTCCTGCACCAAAGTGTCCCTTTGCACGGCGGCGACGCAACTGATTGAGCGCGGCCAGATTCTTCCGAGCGACCCCGTGTATGCGTATTTCCCCGCGTTCGGGAATCTGCATGTCAAAATGAAGGACGAAAACGGACATACCGTCGGCATCCGGAAAGCCGAAAAAACCATGCAGATAGGGCATCTTCTGACGATGACCTCCGGCATGAACTATGACCTTGAAATGCCGTCTCTCCGCCGTGTTAAAGAAACGACAAACGGCCGTTGTCCGACGGTGGAAACCGTTTCGGCCATGGCGGAAGAACCTTTGGAATTCGACCCCGGTGAAGATTACAGATATAGTCTTTCCTTAGACGTCCTCGGCGCCGTTATTGAAGTCGTCAGCGGACAGTCGCTCGGCGAATACATGAAGGAAAATATTTTCGACCCGCTCGGCATGAAGGACACGGGTTTCCGTCTCACGGAAGAAAAGAAATCCCGCCTGGCCGCCATGTACGAATATGACGAAAAAAGCGGAAAGCCTGTGGAGATTCCCGTCAGCAATGTTTTTGTGTTCGGTTCCGAGTACGAGAGCGGCGGCGCGGGACTTTTGTCCACGGTGGATGATCAGATTCTTTTGGCCGACGCACTCGCCCATCTCGGTCTCGGAAAAAACGGGGAACGTATTCTGTCTCCGTCCGCAGTCAATCTTATGCGCACCAACATGCTGAACGAGAAGCAATTGCAGTCTTTTTGGAAAATGGGATTGCGTGCACACGGATACGGCTACGGTTACGGCGTACGTACCAACATCAACCCGGCACCGTTCGGCCGTCTGTCACCCGTCGGTGAATTCGGATGGGACGGCGCCAAAATGTGCTATATGCTGATTGACCCGTCGAAGAAACTCGCCGTTTTTCACGCCGAACAGATGGGATACCTGCATGACATTATGCAGCCGCGTTTCTGTAATCTGATTTACGGTGCTCTCGATATCTGACCGCGGAGGTTGCTGATATGAATTTTCGTTATCTGACGGAATATCTTGACCGTGACCTTCCGATGCTCGGCATTCCCGGCTCGGACACGGTGATTTACCTTGACCATACACCGGTTTACCGTCACGCAAGCGGATATGACAGCATAGCCGCCGGAACACCGGTCCGGGCGGACGGGATTTACAATCTGTATTCCTGTACCAAGGTTTCTCTCGGCGTGGCGGTCACGCAACTGATAGAAAGAGGAAAACTTCTGTCGACCGACCCCGTGTCCGCCTATCTTCCGGCATTCGGTGACTTGCACGTCAAAATAAAGGACGAAAACGGTGCCACTGCCGGTGTCCGCAAGGCCGCAACCGTTATGCGGATTCACGACCTTCTGACGATGACCTCCGGTATGAACTATGACCTTGACATGCCGGCCATCCGACGCGTCAGAGAAGAGACAGGCGGCCGTTGCCCGACGTTAAAAACCGTTTCGGCCATGGCGGAAGAACCGCTCGAATTTGACCCGGGTGACGGTTATCGGTACAGTTTTTCGCTGGATGTTCTCGGTGCCGTTGTCGAAGTCGTCAGCGGGCAGTCGCTCGGCGAATACATGAAGGAAAATATTTTCGACCCACTCGGCATGAAGGATACGGGATTCCGTCTCCCGGAAGTAAAGAAATCCCGCCTGGCTGCCATTTACGA
>CAKRWK010000213.1 GCA_934417455.1 uncultured Eubacteriales bacterium | reverse complement strand
TTGTTTCTGAAGTACAGTGCTACATCCACGGAAATCTCAATGAAATTCAGAATGTAGAAGAAGAAACTGAGCCAGAACAAAAATCCGCTTCCGCCTGCCACGGTGAGGATAATTTTTCTCACGATACCGCAGGCATAACCGATAAGGAGAAATACCTCAAAAAAGAGGCTTTTTCCTTTGGCCGTGCGGGACACCCACGACTTGCGGATGGAAAGCGGCCAGGAAAGGCCGAAACAGAATATTGTCAGGGCTTCAAGTAAATCGGCAATCATTTTTTATCAATATGGGGTCTGTGTTGCTTGTAACAGATCCGTCCTTTCAGTTAAGTTTACGACGGTAATCGGGCAGAAGTTTCGGGGATACGGCGTCGGTCACAATGCCAGCCGCTTCCCGTTCTGCGTCGAATTTTGCGATATGGTCGAGCGTCAAGCGACCGACTTTGACATTTTTCGAGCGTTCTGCCGCATTTTTTCCGGCGCTACGACCAAAAACAATAATGTCGAGCAGAGAGTTGCCCATCAAACGGTTACGGCCGTGAATACCGCCGACCGCCTCGCCGGCGACATACAGGTTTTCGACGTTGGTCGTCATGCCGTCCACGCTGATGTCAAGTCCGCCGTTCTGATAGTGAAGCGTCGGATACACGAGAATCGGCTCTTTGCGGATGTCGATACCGTAACTTGCGAACATACGCATCATGGCGGGAATGCGCTTTTCGATGGTTCCTTCCCCGCCGATGGCTTCAATTATGGGAGTGTCCAGCCATACGGCCTCGCCGCTGCCGGTGTCCACCCCTTCCCCGCGATCGGAGCATTCACGGATGATGGAAGCGGCCGCCACGTCACGGGTTTCCAGCGGATGCATGAAAACTTTGCCGTCACGGTTGATGAGTTTGGCACCGAGAGAACGCACCTTTTCGGTTACGAGTGCACCGAAAATCTGTTGCGGATAGGCCGCACCCGTGGGGTGATACTGGAGTGTATCGGCATACAGGAGTTTTGCACCGACACGATAGCCGAGCACAAGGCCGTCCGCCGTCGCGCCGTAATGGTTGGATGTCGGGAATCCCTGATAATGCATACGTCCGGCACCGCCGGTCGCAATAATGACGGTTTTGGCCTTGGCCACCATGAGTTCATGCGTTTCCATGTTCATGAGAACGGCGCCGGCCGCATGGCCTTTGCTGTCGAGAATCAATTCGATGGCCGAGGTGAAATCCACCACGGGAATACCGCGGTTGAGCACCTCGTCACGCAGTGTGCGCATGATTTCCGCGCCGGAGTAGTCCTTGGCCGCGTGCCTACGTTTTCTCGACGTACCGCCGCCGTGCGTGGTAATCATGGTTCCGTCGGGAGCCTTGTCAAACTCGACACCGAGGTTGTTCAGCCATTCGATGGCTTCGGGCGCATCCAGCACTAATTTCGCAAGCAACTCACGCTTGGCGGCATAATGGCCGCCGCCGTAGGCGTCCACAAAGTGAATTGCGGGAGAGTCGTTCGGTTTATCCGCCGCCTGAATGCCGCCCTCGGCCATCATGGTATTGGCGTCACCGATACGGAGTTTCGTGACAATCATGGTTTTTGCACCGGCTTTGTCGGCCTCGATAGCGGCCGAAGCGCCGGCACCGCCGCCGCCGATAATCAGCACGTCAACGTCGTATCTCACGTTTTTGAGATTGACATCGGACGCTTTGATACGGCTGTGTGCTTCCAGCATTTCACAAAGTTCGTGCGGCACACACTCGCCTTTGTTGGGGCCGATTTTCAGCGTGGCAAACTCACTTCTTTTGTAGTCGGGGTGATAGGCAGCGAGAAGTTTATCCTTCTCTTCGGCCGTCATACGGGACGGTTCGTAGGCAATATTGTCCGCTCTGGCGGCTTCCACCGCGCGCAGAGACGCTTCAAATTCTTTCGGATACATCTTTCCACGCCTCCTTACTTTTCGATTTCTCTGTTGTTATAGAGTTCTTTGAGTTCTTCAACGGGTTTACCCATCAGGGCTTCCATCAGGTCACGGAATGTGCCGTCGTTGATTTCCTTCACACGATTTTCAAGGTGTTCGGATTTCGGCGCCAGATACTTACCGTTCAGACGTCTGGCAAGCATAGCCACCTGCGGATGGGAAATGCCGGCCGGGCAACGGGAGGAACACACACCGCACATCACGCAGTCAAACGATTCTTCCGCACACCTGTCAAACTCGCCGCGCTGTGCGTAAGCGATGTACTGCATGACATTCAGCCCCTGTGTACAACTCTTGGTACAGGCATTGCAACCGACGCAGGCGTAAATCTCCGGATAGAGTTGCATCATAATCTGCATGTCCGGTTTGACTTTCTCTATGTCGTACACCTGCTTGACGAGCGGAAAGAACGGCAGTGTTGCCACATACATGTTCTCTTCCACCTTGGTCTGGCAGGCAAGACAGGTTTTCAGTTCCCGCTCGCCCTTGATGCGGTAAATGGTGGCACACGCACCGCAAAAACCGTTACGGCAACCGCAACCGCGGACAAGTTGATACCCTGCATACTCCATGGCACGCATAATGGTCAGATTGTCCGGCACGCTGTACTGCTTGCCGAAAAGGTAGATATTCACCATTTTCTCCATGATTTTTCTCCTTAATACTCGTTCGGAAGTTCATCCAGTTCGTCGCAACGGAACACGGGACCGTCTTTGCAGACGTATTTCGCGCCGACATTGCAACGGCCGCACTTGCCGATGCCGCATTTCATGCGGAGAACGAGCGTCGTGTACA
>CAKRWK010000212.1 GCA_934417455.1 uncultured Eubacteriales bacterium | reverse complement strand
AACCGATGCCAAGATCCGCTCTGACCATCGGGAGAATCTGATCCGCAGTGGCGGCTTCGATATCCGGGCGGTAAACAAGTCCCTCGCGCGCAAAAAAATCCGAGTAAAATTCGTATGATTTTGTCTGCCGACCGAGCGATATAAGGGGGTAACGGAGCAGTTCCGCTACCCCGCTGCGCCGCCCCGACAGGTGACCGACGGCAGGTGTACAAACCGCCACCTCGCGGAACGTGCGCACCGGAATTTCTTCCAGTGTATCGGAGGGGACGGTCGGCGTCGTGACGACGGCAAAATCCGCCATGCCGTTGCGGATGGCAGATATGGCCTGCGGCGTGGAATGGTTGCTGATTTTCAGGCGGATGCCGGGATAGAGCGTGCGATACTTTTTCAGTACCGGCAAAAGAACACAGTGCAGGGCGACTTCGCTGGCCGCCACGCTGACCGTTCCGCGGCGGAGATCCCGGCTTTCCGCCACTTCCGCCTCCCCCGCTTCAATATTTTCAAAGGCAACGCGGACGCGCTCGTAGAGAAGTTCGCCCTCCGGCGTCAGTTTCACGCCGCGGTTGTTACGGACAAACAGAGGACAACGCAATTCCCCTTCCAACATTTTGACGGCGCGCGTCAGGTTCGGCTGACTGTTCAGGAGAAGTTTGGCCGCCTCCGTAATATTGCCGCATCGGGCGACGTAGTAAAAAATTCGGTAATAATCGTAACTGATGTCCATGTTTTGCCTCCAGCCATATATATTTCATATGTCAATCATAAACAAATAAGATTTTACACATGTCTGTCCTTCGATTATAATACATGAGTGCAAAAAAGTCAACAGGTATTCAAACGGAGGTAAGAAGAAAAGAATATGAACGATACTGTTATCTGCATCGGCCGCCAATACGGCAGCGGCGGTCGGGAAATAGGAGAAAAACTGGCACAACGACTCGGCATTGTCTGTTATGACAAACTGCTGATACAGCAGGCCGCAAAGGAAGCGGGGCTCGCCGTGGGCACCGTTGCTGCCGACGACGAAAAACCCATCGGGCTCTGCTCCGTGGTCTCCGGCAATCCGTTTGCCGACAGCGCGGCGCTCGGCGAGATGTTTTATTCCGAAGAACTCCGTGTATACGACGCGGAACGCCGCGCCATCCTCGATATTGCGAAAAGAGGCAGCGGCATCATCATCGGTCGCTGTGCATCTTCCGTTCTGCGCTCCGCCGGTTACGACGTCATTTCCGTTTTTATTTACGCGGATAAGGACGACCGCGCCCGCCGGATTGCGGCGCGCAACGGTCTCAGCGTAAAAGAGGCATTGCGCCGCGCGGAAAAAGTCGACCGGATGAGGAAAAGGTATTTTGATTTTTATTCGGACACGCCGTGGGGAGACCCGTCCAGTTCTGACCTGATGGTTTCTTCCGGACGTTACGGAATCGACGGAACCGTCGACCTGATTGCCGACGCCGTCAAAGAAAGAATGTGAGGTAAAAACAATGGAAACTTTTTTGGAAATGGCAGCGGACATATGTCTTGACATTGCGGTGGCGGCTCTGCTCCTGAACGTGATACGGGGCGGAGAGCGGCAGATGCCGGGCGCCAGACTGACGGCCGCCGTCTTTGCCGTCGGGTTTGTCCTCGGAACGGTGTCCAGCGGACTCCGCGGCATAAATCTGTACATTGTTCCGGACGTGCTCGGTTTTGTGCTCTCCTACACCGCATTTGTATTCACTTTCCCGAGAAAAAAATCGGAGGTCGGCAACAGATGAACAAGGATCTGACCGTCGGGAAGCCGGCGAGCGTCCTTTGCCGCTTTTGCCTCCCGCTTTTCGGAAGTATCATTTTTCAGCAACTTTATAATATTGCTGACAGTTTCGTCGCCGGAAAATTTATCGGGGACGACGCGCTGGCCGCCGTCGGCAACAGTTATGAAATCACCTTGATTTTCATTGCGTTCGCCTTCGGTTGCAACATCGGCTGTTCGGTCATCGCGGCGCAGATGTTCGGTGCCAAACGGTATGGCGACCTGAAGAGCGCCGTTTATACCGCGTTGATTTCCAGTGCTGTTCTCTGCCTTCTGCTGATGGCCGTCGGCACACTCTTCTGCGACGGGTTGCTCCGCCTGATAAAGACGCCCGCCAGCGTCTTTGCAGACTCGAAACTGTACCTTGATATTTACATACTGGGGCTCCCTTTCGTATTTCTCTACAACGTGGCCACGGGAATTTTCTCTGCCCTCGGCGATTCAAAAACGCCTTTTATTTTCCTTGCCTGCTCTTCTCTTTCCAACATCGGCGTTGACATTTTGTTTGTCACGGCATTTCGCATGGGGGTGGCCGGCGTGGCATGGGCAACGCTCCTCTGCCAGGGCGTCAGTTGCGCGCTTGCACTCCTCGTTGTGTTCCGCCGTTTCTCGAAAATCAGGGCGGAGGGAAAAATCCGGATTTTTTCCTGGCGACATTTTTCCTCGTTTGCCGTGGTGGCGATCCCCAGTATTCTTCAGCAAAGTTTCATTTCCGTCGGCAACATTGTTATTCAGAGCGTTATCAACGGGTTCGGTTCCGCCGTCATGGCCGGTTATTCCGCGTCCGTCAAACTCAACAACATGGTGATAACGTCCCTGACAACGCTCGGCAACGGTATCTCCAATTTCACGGCACAGAACCTCGGCGCGGCCAAATATGACCGTATCCGGGCAGGCTTCCGCGCGGGGCTGAAACTCGTGTGGGCGCTTTGTATCCCGCTCGTGCTCCTTTACGAATTTGCCGGCAACCGATTGGTTTATAT
>CAKRWK010000211.1 GCA_934417455.1 uncultured Eubacteriales bacterium | reverse complement strand
TTATGCCGAAATATTCGTTAGAAAAGAATAATACGAACTCCGTTTTTGTTTCAGGATTCGTATTATTCACTAATGGCGGAGGTGGAGGGAGTTGAACCCCCGCGTCGCTATGAACGACCTCTCAGTTTTCAAGACTGATCTCTTCGGCCACTTGAGTACACCTCCGTACACAACACACCTATCATAGCACAAAGCGGAGGTAAAGTCAAGAGATTTTTTCGGGGACAGGTCGTCTCAGGCATCCGCCGCGGGAACGGCGGGAACCGGGAAAACCGTGCGTCCTCCGCAGAGGGCACTCACTGTCCTTGCGGCGCGACGACCGGCATCGGCCGCCGGGGGCAGACCGCCCGGCATCTGTAACCACTGTGTGGCGAGGATGACATTTGCAAGCCCCGGGATGCGGGCGGACGCCGTTACCGGCAGCACACGAGACGAAAAGGCAAATCCCATCTATGACCCGATGTCGCTTCCGAGATAGCGGCGATAGGTTGCCGGTGTCCATGCATCGAGAAAAGACAGACTTTTTCCCAAAGCAGGAAACTTTTCACAAATAATTGTTTGCATAATATCAGATATTTTTCGTTTTTCTTCCAGATAGGCCGTCGGATTCTCGCGCATTTTCAAAAATTCTTCCGAGCGATGTTCGTCGCAAAACGTCAGTGTTTGCAGAACGGTTCTGCCCGCCGGCGCGAAGGACGTTTCATGCGAAAACTCCCGCAGTGCGGTACGCGACGCGCCGAGGCGCGCACGGTATTTTCCGAGAATATCCAGAATAAAATCCCCGTGAAACGGTACGGCCGCCGCGTCAGCGGCAAAAGCGGCATGATAACTCGAAAAACGCATGGTGCGCGGGTTGCGGTACCGCGCCCGCCACGCGGGCGGCATGTCACGCGAAAGCAATGTGCCGAATGTCACGGCGGGGTCGGTTGTCGGCAGGAAAAAATCCGCCACCCGTTCCGTGCCGTCGGACAGCACGGCCGAGACAGCACGCCGACCTTCCGTCCGCAGGCGGGTTACGCCGACTCCCGGGTGCAACTCCCCGCCGAGCGAAAGGAAACGTTCCTTCATCCGCTCCGCCATACGGACGGAACCGCCGACCGGGATACCGCCGTTTTCGCCTGTATAGTTGGCGACAACACACAGAAATGCCAACGCACCGAACGCCTCCGTAAGAAGTGAAACGAAAAATTTCCGCAACAGTGGGTCTGAAAAACGCGTGGCGAGGTCTCCTGTTGTCATTCGGTAATAGCGATAAAGAGACGGCAGGGCACGTATCTTCTCCGCTCCGCGCCATCCCTCGTCGTGCGCGGTGCCGCCGATACCTATCATTTTCTGTATTTCCCGCACGGCGCGGGTGAAAAAAAGAATTTCTTCCCTGTCGCGCGGCGAGCGGGTCAGCATGTCGCCTTCCAACCGTTCAAGGTCACTGTACAGGGACATCCGTTCTCCCTCATACGCACAGGTGTACAGGCTTTCCCCCTGATACACGGGCACGTTGCCGAGCGCACCGACCGTTTCCCACATTCGGTATCCCGCCGTATGCGGATTGGTTCCCGTCAGCCAATGAATGCAGTTGTCTATGTGATATTCCCCGCGGTTCCACCCGCAAAGAGCACCGCCGACCGCTTTGTTTTTCTCATAAATCACGGCGTCGTGCCCGTCAAGCAAAGCGTAAATGCCCGCCGTCAGTCCGGCCACCCCTCCGCCGATAATCAGAATTTTTGCCATATTCATTCCTCCTTTTTTCAGTATGGCAAAAACGCAAAAATTCTTTCATACGGCGCGAATTTTTCTTCTTTCTCCGAACTTTTTTGTGTCAAATCTGTAAAAAATTTGAAAAAGCGCTTGACTTAAACCCGGCTTCAAGTTGTATAATAACGGCGTAAGCAACACCGTCGGACATCTCCGTGCGACGGGCATATAGGAGGAAACAAACATGAGAAAAAATTTCGGAGCCAAACCGTACACCTATCCGCAGCCGGTGTTCATTCTTGCCGCATATGACAAGGACGGCCGGCCGAACGCCATGAATGCCGCCTGGGGCGGTATCAGCGACGACCGCGAACTTTCGCTCTGCATCAGTGCCGGACACAAAACGACGGCCAATATTCTGGCCTCCGGCGCTTTCACCGTCAGTATGGCGGACGAAGCGCATGTTGCCGCCTGCGACTATGTGGGTATCGTTTCCGCAAACAACACCCCCGACAAGTGGGAAAAATCCGGATTTCACACCGTGACGTCGGAATTAGTAAACGCGCCGCTGATCGAAGAATTGCCTGTGGCCGTCGAATGCCGGCTGAAAAGTTACGACCCCGAGAGCGGCCGTCTTGTCGGCGAAATCGTCAACGTCAGCGCAGACGAGCGCGTACTGGATGACGAAGGAAAGGTGGATGTGAAAAAAGTTTGTCCCATCACCTTCGACCCCTTCACCAACCGTTACGTTGTCCTCGGCGACACGGTGGCGGAGGCTTTCAAAGTCGGAAAAACGCTGAAATAAATTTATCGAAAAGCAAAGGAGACTGTCATGGAAAACTTTGTATATCATACCCCGACAAAACTGATGTTCGGAAAAGACGTTGTCAAAAAACTGCCCGATGTTCTGCGCCCGCTCGGACGTAAGGTCCTCCTGACCTACGGCGGCGGCAGTATCAAAAAAATCGGTCTGTACGACGAGGTGAAACGTCTGCTTTCCGATTTTGAAGTATATGAACTTTCGGGCATTGAACCCAACCCGAAATACACGACAAGCGTTTGCTCGGGCGTAAAACACTGCAAGGAAC
>CAKRWK010000210.1 GCA_934417455.1 uncultured Eubacteriales bacterium | reverse complement strand
ATGGTCTGTTATTACTCCGACTACGGTGACAGCCCCGCCGGTGACGAGACCGGCCAGTAAATACGTTCCGGCTTCTATCATATCGGGAATCACCGTAGCGTCCGCACCGTGAAGCGATGCGCCGCGCACGGTAATTCGTCCATCCCCGAAGGTAATGTCGGCTCCCGCGTCCCGCAGATATTCGGCCAGCGCCGTGACATGCGGTTCGACAGCAGGGTTTTCGATGATGGTTTCTCCCCTTGCCGTCGAGGCAAGGAGCAAAGCGTTTACCGTGGCCCCGACGGAAACTTTCGGAAAGACGATATGCCCACCGACAAGGCATTCTTTTGCCGTGATGTCCAGCGTTCCGACCTGCGCGCCGAGCGCGCGGGCGGCATCGAGGTGCATATCGATCGGACGGTCGGAAAAAGCACAACCGCCAAACGGCTGGATACGTACACGGCCGAATCTGGCAAGCGAAGCGCCGAGCAGATAAGTGGACGCGCGGATAGAACGGACGGCCGTCTCCGGCGGGACGGTGTAACGGACATGTTCCGTATCAATGATATACACGCCGTCCGACGGATGCGAAATGACCGCGCCGAAGGCGCGAAGAATCGTCAGTGCCGCATGCACGTCGTCAATATCCGGTACACCGCGGATGCGGGAGACGCCGTTTGTCACAAGAGTTGCAAAAAGAAGCGGGAGGGCCGCGTTTTTTGAACCGCCGACGGGCACGGTTCCGTACAGCGGGCGGCCGCCCCGCACGACAAAACAATCCATGGTTATACTCCGTTTCAAAGATTGCATGCCGGAGGCAACGCGCCGCCGACATGCCGTCAATAACAGAGTATTCAACCGAAATGGGCAAAGTTCCGAATATGACGGTCCGCCCGGGAACTTCTCTACCGTTCCCTGTAATAGGCAACGGCGAGGTCTACCACGAAACCGTAACTGACGGCACCTTCCGTGCCGTTGAATTTCAGGTAAGCGTCATTGAAATTCTGCGACGCCTGTCCGAATGCCGTACCGGCGTATTTCCTTGAGTGGAGGCTTTCCGCGCGGTATTCTCCGACGATTCGCCGGTCCAGCGTGCGGTAATATTCGGTGTATTTATCCGTGCCGGCCGCCGTGTAATACGCGTTCATGACATAAACAAGGAGGTTGGAATACGCGCTGTAACGGATGTACACATCGTCAGAACGAAGGCAGACAAGAAAAGCCAGAAAATTGGCTTCCTCTTCTCTTATATAACCTCGTTGGTGCGCAAACTCGTGCGCCGTGGTATAGGGAAAATTGTAATCCGGGTAGTCCACATTGAGGTTGGACTCCCCCGTGTAGAAGGAATACACACCGAGCAGATGCGCATAAGACATGAATTCGGACGCGGTGATACCTTTGATTCGGCTGTCGAAGTTTTTAACGATACCGGTTTCTTCGGCAAAGTTATCGTAGGCCGCCACGATTTTCCGGCTCATTTTGTCAAGCGAATACGGCATGACGGAGGAACCGCTTTCGTCAAAGGTGACAAAATCGAGCAGCGCCGTGGTTTCTTTCGTCAGAATATCGAGCGTATGCCGCAGGTCCTGCTCTGTTACCTTCTCTCTTGAGAGAGAAAGTTTTTTATCGAGCGTTGTCGTCCGATAGGCAATCCCGAGAGTGAGGATATGGAGAGAACATATACAGAGAATAACGGCAACAATGCCCGACAGAAGGCGGATACGGGACGCATGCGTCGGACAGCGGAGAAAGCAGACAAGAATCAGAAACAGAATGATCGTCGGCACAAGATACAGAATCCATTCCCCAAAAGAAAACGGAAACAGCGAGGTGACACCCGCCGACACACGGCGAATGACATGGCAAATGCTTCCGTTTAACGCGTCGGCCGCCGCCGTGCCGGAAGACGCAATCCCGAGGAGAATGTAGCATACGGCAAGAAGAGCGAGCGACACGAGAAAAAACACGGAAAGATACTTTCTGAAAAATAAAACCGCTTTTTTCACGCGAAAACTCCTTTCTTTCAGAACGTGGAAAATTTACGGGCGGAGGAACGGCAAAGGATAACGTAGCAAAGAACGATGCCGAGCAGAAACAGTACCGCGCCGAGAAGAAGGCCGACCGGTGCAAGCGAAAAGAAAGAGAAAAGTACGGTAAGTCCAATCACAATGAGCCCCGCTATAAACTGTACCAACATGGCAACAAACACCGCTGCGGACTGTTTGACAACCTGTGCTTCGTTTGTAAAGGAAAACTTCGGCAATGCCGTATTGATAACGACGCCGAACAGTGCACAAAAAACGCAGGACGAAAGTAAGCAAAGGACGGCGGTGACAATCTCCGGTACGCCCGCACCGTACACCGCAAAAAGAACAATTTCCGGCAGCAGCGTTGCCCCCGTGACAATAACGGCATGCGGCACGGCCTTGGCAAGCAGAATCTCTTTCGGCGGGAGAGGAAGCGAACGGACAATCCAAAGTTCTTTTCCTTCCAGAGAAACCGCCGAGGCGGAAAGGCAATTTGTACAGGAAAGCGCAATCAGTCCGGCCGCAAGAAACGGCACGGCGGTGCTTACGGGAAGACCGAGTTCGGCCATCATTTCCGCGACGGTCGTACGGTTGAGCACCATGAAAATCGCGGCAATTACGTTTAGCATTATGCCGGTGGCGCCGTTCAGAATATAGGTCGGTGAGGAAATAAAACGACGGAATTCTTTTTGACAAAGCGCAAGAAAGGACGTTCTTTTTTCCAGTTTCTTCTGTTTATAAACGACGCGGGGACCCGAGGACTCCGCCGTGGCAAGGCGGACATACGTAT
>CAKRWK010000209.1 GCA_934417455.1 uncultured Eubacteriales bacterium | reverse complement strand
TTACCGGATTTCGGATTCAGAACAAAATGATAAATCATCACCGACACCTCCTTGTGTCACAGATTGTGCAAGGGCAGTGCCCTTATCATACCACAAAAACCGCAATTTGTCAATTATTTTTTCGCGGATGCGCGAATATAGTCGTAATACGCCTTTGCCGCCTGTTCCGTTTTGTTTTCTCCGAAGGTGTAGTATACCCTGTCTTTCACGTCATCGGGGAGATACTGTTGGGAGACGTAATGATTCGGATAGTCGTGTGGATACAGGTATCCTTTGAAAAGAGGACTTCTCAGGTGTTCCGGAATGTTTTGCCCGAGCCCTGCTTCAAGGTCGGCCTTAGCGGCGAAGTACGCGTTATGTGCCGCGTTGGATTTCGGTGCGGTTGCCAGCATCACGGCGGCGTTTGCCAAGGGAATTGCCGCTTCGGGAAGCCCGAGTTCTTTCGCGCTTTCTGTGCAGGCACGGGTAACGGCGGCGGCCATCGGATAGGCGCACCCGACGTCCTCCGAGGCAATCACCTGTAACCGACGGCAGGCGGAAATCAGGTCACCTCCCGCGAGGAGCCTTGCAAGATAAAAGACGGCGGCGTTCGGGTCGGAGCCGCGGATGGATTTCTGCAGACAGGACAGAAGGTCGTAGTGTACATCGCCTTCCCGGTCGAAATTGCCCGTTACCGTGGGAAGAAGGCTTTCGATATCCTTGGATGAAATTGAATCTGCCGAGATATAATAGGCGTTTTCAAGAATTCCGACACTCATGCGAATGTCGCCGCCGGCGGCTCCGGCAATGCGGCAGAGGACTGTGTCATCTGCCGTTTTTTCCGTGGAAAATTCTTCGTTCAGCGCCGCGAGCGCGCGGCGCAACATGGGCAGGCAGTCGTCCGGGCGGATGGGTTTGAATTCAAAAACAGAAGAACGGGAAAGCAACGCGTTAGAAATGTAATAGTAGGGATTTTCCGTAGTGGACGCAATCAGCGTGATACGTCCGTTCTCCATAAATTCAAGGAGAGACTGCTGTTGTTTGCGGTTGAAATACTGAATTTCGTCAAGGTAAAGGAGCGTTCCTTCCGAGGAAAACATATTTTCCGAAGATGTTATCACTTCCTTGACATCAGCTAAGGACGCTGTTGTCGCGTTCAGTCGGAACAACTGCTTGCCGGAGGATGTCGCTATAATGTTGGCAACGGTGGTTTTTCCCGTGCCCGGCGGGCCGAAAAAGACCATGTTCGGTATGCGTCCGGCGGCAAGAAGTTTGCGGAGAATCCCTCTCTCTCCGACAAGATGGGTTTGTCCGACCACGTCGTCCAGCGTTTTCGGACGTATTCTGTCGGCCAACGGTTGTGTATTCATGGGAATATCCTTTCTAACTGATGTAAGAAGGTGCCGGGGTCAGAATGGAAGAGAGCCGCTCTCTGACGGCGGCGTGTTCTTCGCTTCCGAGTTCCGGGTCTTCGCGGATCATGTCTTTCGCCGCGCGGAACGCTTCCGTCAGAAGTTGCGTATCCCTCGTGAGCGAGGCAAAGCGGAATGCAAAACCGCCGCTCTGGCGGACAATGTCACCGTTTCCGCCGGAAAAGAAGTCACCTGGGCCGCGGAGCAAAAGGTCACGGGTGGCGATTTCATAGCCGTCATAGGTCGTCCGCATAACCTGCAGACGTTCTTTTGCCGTCGTGCCTCCGGCATCGGAAACAAGCACACAATATGATTTTTTCTTTCCGCGTCCTACGCGGCCGCGAAGTTGGTGAAGTTGAGACAGGCCGAATCTGTCGGCGTTTTCCACAACCATCAGGGTGGCGTTCGGCACGTTGATGCCGACTTCGATGACCGTCGTCGAAACGAGAATCTGTATGTCTCCGGCGGCAAATGATTCCATGATACGGTCTTTTTCCGCATCCTTCAGGCGTCCGTGCAGACACGCGACACGAACATCTGGCATAATTTCCGAAAGTTGTTTTGCGTACTCCACCGCCGATTTCAGTTTCTGCGGGGCGTCTCTTTCAAATTCACCGGGGGCAAGACCGACAGGTACATATAATTCGCCTCCGTTTTCCGGGGCGGCTTCGACGGATGGGCATATGACATAGCATTGTCCGCCATCCTCCGTCTGTTTGTGCATAAACGCATTCAGACGGTCGCGGTAACTTTCATCGACGACAAACGTATCTACCCTCATACGGCCTTTGGGCATAGTGGCAATTCGGGAAACATCGAGGTCACCGTAGAGAACCAGTGCGAGGGAACGGGGAATCGGTGTGGCGCTCATGACAAGCAGATGCGCACAGTCGGATTTGTCTTTCAGTGCCGCGCGTTGTGCGACACCGAAACGGTGTTGTTCATCCGTAACGACAAGACCAAGATTCCCGAAAACGACACGCTCGGAGAGCAGGGCATGCGTTCCGATAAGAACGGAAATCCTGCCGTCTGCAAGGTCGGTGAGAATTTCTTTGCGTTTTTTCTCCTTTGTGGAACCGATGAGCAGGTCCACGCGGTAGCCAAGGGAGGAAAATTCTTCCGAAATCTCTTTGTAGTGTTGCGCCGCGAGAATTTCCGTCGGTGCCATCATGGCGCATTGCAGACCGGATTCCACCGCCATGTACATGGCCAGCGCGGCACAAACGGTTTTTCCGGAACCGACGTCGCCGACGAGTATCCGGGTCATCGGCGGTGTATGTCCGTTTTCGTCCGTCGTGGTCATATCCCGGTAAATATCACGGACGGCATTTTTCTGATCCGGGGTCAGTTCATATGGGAGAAGGTCGAGAAACGGTTGCAGGGATGTTTTTTTCACGGTGACGGCCGTCCGC
>CAKRWK010000208.1 GCA_934417455.1 uncultured Eubacteriales bacterium | reverse complement strand
CAGACAACCGGCACCGCCTATACAGCCGCCAATGCAGGCCATACCTTCGATAAAGTTGGCGTCCAGTTTTTCTTTGCTCTTTTGCAGAAGGGCAATTTTGCACTGTTCAATACCGTCGCATGCGCAGGGCTTCAGCGGGAAGTCAATCCCCTGCTCCTTGAGTGCCTCGGCCACGGCGTCGGACAGGCCGCCGCTGCGGGCAAAGATACGGCCGAAGTAGGACGCGTTATCAAGAACGTCTTCTTCCAACGTCGTGATATCAATATCACGGCTGTCATAGAGTGCCTGCAGTTCTTCAAACGTCATGGCAACGTCCACATACGGACTGACCGCTTCGTTCTGCACTTCCATTTTCTTGGCCGTGCAGGGACCGATAAAGACGGTCTTACAGTCTTCCTCGTGCTCCTTCAGGTACTTGGCAATGGCCACCATGGGCGACGGATTGTGCGACACGAAGGGACGAAGCGTCGGGAAATTCTTGTTCACGAAGTCCACGAATGCGGGGCAGCAGGAACTCGTGAGGAATCCTTTCTCGGCCAGTTCGCGCGATTCCGACTGCGCCACCATATCGGCGCCAAGGGCGGCCTCGATGACTGTATGGAAACCGAGTTCACGAAGACCCGTGACGACCTGTCCGAGTTTCGCATAATTGAACTGACTGGAAATGGAGGGTGCCACAATGGCATAGACCTTGTAATTCTTGTTGTTATCGCTGTTTTTCAGAATATCAATGGCCTTTAAGATGAAAGATTTATCGGTAATGGCACCGAACGGGCACTGATACACGCACGCGCCGCAGGAGATGCAACGGTTGTTATCGATGCAGGCCTGTTTGTCCTCGCCCATAGAAATGGCTTTGACTTTACAGGCCGTTTCGCAGGGGCGGCGATAGTTGTAAATGGCGCTGTACGGGCAGACCTTGGAGCAGGCACCGCACTCTTTGCACTTAGATTTGTCGATATGCGCAACGTGGTTCTCGTCAAAGGTAATGGCGCCGAAACGGCAGGCGTCCTCACAACGGTGCGCAAGACAGCCGCGGCAGGCACTTGTCACCTCGTAACCGCCCATCGGACATTCGTCGCAGGCAATGTCAATCACCTCGATAACGTTTGGGTTTTCCTTATTGCCGCCCATAGCAAGTTTGACGCGCTCGGCCAGAATGGCGCGCTCCTTATATACACAGCAACGCATCGTCGGGACTTTGCCGGGGACAATTGTTTTGGGAATGTCAATGGCCGTTTCGGCCAGCCGTCCCGCCCAAGCTTCTTTTGCCACCTCGCGCAGAACCTTATATTTCAGATGCTGTACTTTCGTATCGAATTTTCTCATGATGCTTTCAAAGTCCCCGCACGCGGCGGAGCCCCTTTCTTTATCTTGTTGGTTTCCGGGCAAGGCCGGAGGTCGCACTTAAAAATAACTGACCTTGATGCGTTTTCCCATTTGTCTAAGGCAAGTGGAAAGTTCTTCCACGAGGTTCATCTTGATGTTGAAGTTGATGGGAAGGTCGGGGTTCTGGTGCGCGGGGTTGACCGCGCGGCCGACATAAAAGTTGATGTCCGTCGCCTCCTCAAACAGAAGGCGACAGATGAGCGACGCGCCGTCATGGCCGAAACTCCATTTTTCGTAAAGTTTGTTTTCACCGAGGACATCGTGCGCATATTCCACGACTTTATTGACGGTGATAACACCTTCCGTCACTAGGTCGACCCCCTCGATTTCCGCAATCGGGGGAACATCGCTTCTCGTGAAATTCAGACTGGTTTTTACGGTCTTACCGAGGTACTTTGCCGCGATGGACGACGTGGTGCCGCCACAGATAATGTGCTTGCCCTCTTTCGAGAAGAACAGGGACATCATACGGTTGCAGTCATCGGGGTTGCGCGGCGGACCGAAGAGAAGGTTCATCGGCACGCGGCGGCGTACTTTGATGACACAGGCCGTGGCGTCGTCACCCGGCTTTCCGCCGTACAGTTTGTTCACCTCGTCAAGAAGGATGGTGGAGAGGGTTTTTGCCGTGTACCCGGCCGCCGAAACGGCTTCCATGTACCCTATGATATCTTCCCTTTTCCATCCGAAATTGTAGGCCATGCCGATACCGGCATGAGGACATCCGTCGCTCATGGCAATGAAGATGTCGTCTTCCTGCAGTTTGATGACGGACTGGTATATTTTTTTACCGCCAATGTTCATCTCGGTCATCGGATATTCGAAATTTTTTCCGCCGCGAAGAAGGATGACCATCGGATTATCATACTGGATAAGTTCGATTTCCCTGTTGTCCACCAGATGCAGAATGGTAAAGGTGGAATAGGCGACGCCGCGCACAGAACAGATAGGAAGCGTCTGCGCGATGGTTTCGACGCAGTCGGACAACGTCAGCCCCTCGGCCATCATCGTGGAGATGATTTTCGAGGTCAAGGTGGACAGGATACTGGCTTTCACGCCGCTGCCCAGCCCGTCGGCCAGCACAATCACCGTGGAATTTTCGCCCTGTTCCACAACGTCCACGTGGTCGCCGCAGAGTTGTTCGCCGGCATGATTGATGCTTTTGTAGCCGATGTCGGCGCAAAGGTCATTCATCGGAAATACTCTCCTTCAGTTTGGTCAGGGCGATGTTGGTTTCCGCCGCCGTTTCACCGAGCAAGGAGGCAATTTCCTGCACGATTCTCATTTGTTTGTCCACCACTTTGTCGGCGATTTCCACCGTTTGGCGGCTGATATTTTCTTTCTTTTCCCGCTCCGTTTCTTCGTCGGTCACGTCACGCATAATGCAGATGAGCAGGTGATAGGTCGTGTCGTAAACAATGG
>CAKRWK010000207.1 GCA_934417455.1 uncultured Eubacteriales bacterium | reverse complement strand
GGGTTATTCTTCGGTGATGGGGCTTTTACCGCCGGCGGGAGTGAGCCTGTTTTTTGCGGCCTTTACGGTTTCGACCGTGGGAACGGAGGACGCGACTTCTTTTTGAGAAACGGCCGGTGCCGCCGCGGTGGACAATGCGTTTGCGTTCTTTTTTATTAGGCTCTATTATGTTTCATTCCTTTTTTCGAGTGGTGTTTTATATCAAAGTGAACCCGTTCAAACGTGCTTGCCTTTTGAACGGGTCCTGTTTTGCACTTTTTGTTTGTCTTTATGAGCTCGTTATTCTGCGGAGGAACTTTCCCGGTTCTTTCCGGTAGCCGTGTTTTCCGCAATTTCGTCAAGTTTGCAAATCATGTGGCCGGTAGCATAAAGTCCCATACTGGAGATAGCGGAAAGAGCAGGTATCAAAATCAGGTATGAAAGACCGATAGCGATGTATGCACCGCCGAGACACATAAAGACGATGGCCAGAATGACGCCGAGGATGATTTCGGCAATCAAAAGAATGCGTGCGAGTTTTTTTGATTTTTTCTCCAATGTTTGTATAAAGTTTTTCCAACATAATTGACTTCTCCTTTTCAAAGCGTGTGTTTTTAACCGTGAACGAAGTTTTTGGTGACAAAACAAAAAGTGCACAGGGCTATGCCTGCGCACAAAAAACACAGACTGCCCGAATCGTCGCCAAACAAAACCCATTCACCCGCAAATGCGCGTATGAAAAGAAGGGCATCCGCATTTTTATCAAAATAAAAATACACACACCTTGCGGGTTTTATTCGGTTTTGTTTGGCATTTTTATTCTATCACAATTCTTGCGAAAAGTCAACAGGCAAGAAAGGAAGGAAAGGTTTGCGACGGCAAGACGCTTTTTGAAAACGGATGGTGGCGGCAGACGAATTTTATGGATCACACCGTTCCCTGTGCTGTTTTTGCGCGATATTTCGGAAACTACTTGCTTTTTTTCCTTACATATGGTACAATAACGGATGTAAGGTAAAGAAAAAGGAGATTATGATGAAAAGTGTAAAACCCGGGCGCGGTCCTTCTTTGATGGGGGCTTTCGCCGCTATGATTGTTGCCGTTTTCGGCTTTTTCTGGACGTTCTTGTGTCTGAAAATGTTGCCGTCTGAATTTCGGTTTATGTGTGTGTTCGGCGTGTTGTTTGTCATTATGGCCATTGCCATTGCTGTTTACAATTTCAAAAACGCAAAGAACCCGAACCGCTATTCCGCGTTTGACATTGTGGATGACGGGGAAGAGCCGGACAGTCTGCAAATCAGATTCGGAAAAACGACAAAGAAGACGACGGGTCGTCATACCGGTTTCTGCCCTTATTGCGGTGGTGCCGTCGACCGTGCGTTCGGTTTTTGTCCGCATTGCGGAAAACCCCTGCCAGATGA
Source organism: uncultured Eubacteriales bacterium (assembly GCA_934417455.1). Taxonomy (GTDB): domain Bacteria; phylum Bacillota; class Clostridia; order Oscillospirales; family CAG-272; genus UBA1740. The sequence continues at coordinate 1,433 of CAKRWK010000207.1, read as the reverse complement.
CATGAAAAAGTAAGACGGAAAAACGAAAAACCGTGTATATACCGATATTTTGTCGGATATACACGGCTTTTCTTTGTATTGTTCTTTTTTGTGCGGCTGTGACAGAAAAAATACAGTGACGGAACCTTTTCTTTTTTTCAAAGGAAATTTACCGGGCAACGCTACGGCAGACAGGCTTATACGGGCAGGTATCGCAGGCGGACGATGCGTGTTTGCCGTCAGTACCGCCGGCGGGAATCCGTCCACTTTTCATATCCTCTGCGATACGGACAACGCTGTCCGTCACTGTCCGGCAGAGCGCATCCCAGCCGTCTTTCGTATACAGTTTGTCGGCGGAGCGCTTGTCCGGTATGTTATCCTTGGTAAATCTGATGGGAATATAACGTTTTGACATGGCGGCGATAGAAACGGGGGCGTCGAGCAACATGCCGCGGCGGCTTTGCCCTGCGCGAAAGACGGCCAGCGCATTTTCCGACGGGGAAGACAACGGTTGATCGTCCACTCGGGCGCTGACATACATGGCGCCGCCGGGAATGACTTTTCCGCCTTCGGAAACACCGAGACGGTGCCGGAACGTTTCGCTTTCCACAACGGAGCGCAGGTACAGGAACAACTGCAGATTGCGTCCCTCGGCAAGGTCGGACGGGGAAAATTCCTTCCGCCCCGTCTTATAGTCAATGACACGAACATACACATTGCCATTGACCGGATAAACGTCTACGCGGTCAATGGTGCCGTATACATAGACGGTGCCGCCGTCGGATGTGCGATATTCCACCGGTGCGGGCGTACTTTCGTCTTCGTTTTTCTCAATGGGAAGTTCAAAAAATGTCGGGTAATAACGGCAGTCGGCGAGTTCTTCGCAGATACCGCCGGCGATGCCGGCGGCTGCCGTTGTCAGACTGTCGACTGTGTGCGACAGGCGTGCGGTCTTTTGCATTTCATCGGAATGCAGGCGCGCCATGTACTCGTCCGCCAGTGTCCGTATGCGACGGCGGCAATCTTCTTCCGTTAGAGAAGCAATTTCCGTGTGCTCTTCCTTCAGCGAAGAGAAAAATTTTTCGAGAAGTGCGTGAATGAATGTGCCGACGTTCATGGCATCAAAGGTCGCGCGGCGCTCGTCGCCGAGGCGGAGCACATACAGACAGAAATGCTGCATGGGGCACCGCACGAACTGATCCATGCGCGTTTGCGTCAACCCTATGGATTTTCCGTACAGCAATGCCGTTGTGGCACGGGACAGGGAGAGACGGTCATTGGTGATACGTCCGCCCGCTACGGCGAGCGTTTGTTCATATTCTGAGCCCCGGAGTGCGTCGGCCAGCGTTTTTGCGGCCGCTGTACCTAGCGCGGCACGTCCGTAGGCGGACAGCGCGGCCGAACGCGTCTGTACACGCTCGGACAGCGGCAGGGAAGAAATCCGGCGCGGCCGT
>CAKRWK010000206.1 GCA_934417455.1 uncultured Eubacteriales bacterium | reverse complement strand
CTGTCCGGAAGCGCATACACGGTCAGGCGGCTGTTGATGCCGAGCGCCGCACGAAGCTTATTTTCCGTGTACTTCACGGCGGCCGTCACGGCGGCGCGCACTCCGTCCGCGCGCGACAGCGGATGATATTCGATTTCCAACCGACATTTGACGGCGTGTGTGCAAAGCGAGTTCGGAAACGCTTCCCTGACAATGAGAGACGTCGGCGAGTGAAGCAACGCCTCCTTGGCAAGCGCTTCCGCAAGCACCGGTCGCATGGCATTCTCCATATGCATGCGATACGCCGCGCCGTGTTCACCGCCGGCATATTTTCCGACACGCCAATCATAATCCGAAAAGTATACCATCAGGGAGGAAAGTCGGTCGGATTCCGCGGTGTCCGCATCGGAAAGATAAAACTCTTTGAAACCCGACGCCGAAATCACGGAAGGGAGAAAATCTCCGATAATATCCATGGGAACCGGCAAACGGTAAATCAGACAGTAGTCCTGCAACCAGACGGAAAGGTATCTGTCCAGATTCGGGAGCGCAGACCGATATGTTTTCCAAAGCGTGGCGAGCAGGCGCACGCCCGTTTCTGCCGGGATTTTATCCGGCAGATTCAATATTTCGTACATGTACAAATACACATATGAATAGTCCGTACGAGGATATTCCCCGCGACGAACGGCGTCCCGGAACCAAAAGTAATAGTTTTTCTGTTCTCTTGTCATTTGCCCGTACTGCGGCATATATGAATAAAACGGAACAAAATCGCACGGGGTACCGTGCACGTCGTAGTACAGCAGTGCGGCTTTTCTGAATCCGTCGTAAAAATCGTACCGGCCGACATGTTTGCGTATCGTAACGCGGACAATCATGGGTTGTCCCTGCGGCACGTACGTGACAGTGTTTTCTTCCCCGTCCCCCTTCGGCAGGGTGAGTTTTTCCCTGTCGGACGGCGTCGACGACACGCGCCCTTCCGCCGTCACGGCCGACATATGGACTTCCGAGGCAAACGGGCGAGCGACGGAGGCCTTTTTCGGAATCAGTTTTTCAATATCCCAAAAATCGTCTTTTTCCGTATCGGAATATGCCATATTTCCGTCCCTCCCGCCTTTTTTTTTGCTTCGTAACATTATATCACTTTTTTCCTTGCTTGTCAATCATATTGACATTTTATTTTCCGCGTGTTATAATGGTTATGTTACAGTACACGTTCTGTGACTTACATGTCATCGCACAATAAACAACAAGGATCGGAAAACGAATGTTCTATTATCTGAACGGCACGCTTGCCGTACACGAGACCGACAAATGCGTTATCGACTGCGGCGGAGTCGGTTATCTTCTGACGGTCAGTCTCCTTACGTCGGAAAAACTGAGCGGAAAAGAAGGAAAAACCGTCAAACTGTTTACATATCTTTCCGTCAGAGAGGACGGCGTCGACCTGTTCGGATTCGGTTCGGACGAAGAACGTGTTTCTTTTCACCGCCTGATTTCCGTCAGCGGCGTAGGCCCCAAAGCGGCTATGAGCATTCTTTCGACCATGACGCCCGAATCACTGGCGGTTGCCATCTGCACGGAGGATGTCAAGAGCATTTCCAAAGCCAACGGCGTCGGTTCCACGACGGCCGCGCGCATTGTACTGGAACTCAAAGATAAAATCGCAAAAGAAATCGGGACGGTCAAAACGGAAAAAGCGGGCGTGCCGGCCGGCAATGTTCCGTCGGCACATATCGGCGGAAATCTGTCCGAAGCCATGGAAGCGCTCGTTGTTCTCGGTTATGATAAATCCACGGTAACGGCCGCCCTCAAAGGCATGGACCCGAAAGAGGACGTCGGCGTGATTATCCGGAAAGTGCTGAAAAAGTTTGCGTCCGCGTGAACGAACGGAGAGAAGGTGACTGAACGATGATGGAAGAAGTCAATGAATTTGACTATGAAAACCGGATTGTATCCAACGAATACAACCCGGAAAACGACAACGATGTGGAACTTTCCCTCCGCCCGAAAACGCTGAATGAGTACATCGGACAGAACAAGGCGAAATCCAATCTGAAAATTTACATTGAAAGCGCGAAAAGGCGTGGCGAACCTTTGGACCACGTCCTTCTGTACGGCCCGCCCGGCCTCGGAAAAACAACGCTGTCGGCCATCATTGCCAACGAACTCGGCGTCGGCCTGCGTACCACGTCCGGACCTGCCATTGAAAAGCCGGGCGACCTTGCCGCCATTCTGACCAACCTCAATGACGGAGACGTGCTCTTTATCGACGAAATTCACCGGCTTTCCCGTGCCGTGGAGGAAATCCTCTACCCGGCCATGGAAGACTATGTGTTGGATATTATCACAGGACAGGGACCGAGCGCCCGGACCATCCGCATTCCCCTGCCGAAATTCACGCTGATCGGCGCCACAACCCGCGCCGGGCAACTGACAACTCCGCTACGCGACCGTTTCGGCGTTATTCTGAAACTCGAACTCTATTCCCCGGAAGAACTTTCCACCATCGTGGAGCGTTCTGCGGGAATTCTCGGCATCGGCGTCAGCAAGGACGGCGCGGCCGCCATTGCCAAACGCTCCCGCGGAACACCGCGTATTGCCCACCGCTTTCTGAAACGCGTGCGCGATTTTGCACTTGTCATCGGAGACGGAGTCATCACCCCCGCCATCGCCGACCATGCGCTGCAAGCCCTGGAAGTGGATGAACTCGGTCTTGACAGCATCGACCGTCGCATGCTGGAAATCATCATCCGCGTATACGGCGGCGGCCCTGTCGGACTTGAAACACTGGCGGCCACCGTTGGTGAGGAAGCGGTGACCATCGAGGATGTATACGAGCCGTATCTTATG
>CAKRWK010000205.1 GCA_934417455.1 uncultured Eubacteriales bacterium | reverse complement strand
CCCTCGGCGTGCCGGCGGGTCTGCAGAGCTTCGTCTTTTCGGCCTCCAACGTCCTGATTCAGTCGTCCGTCAACTCGTTCAATTCCGTCTCCGTCGTGGCCGGCAATACGGCCGCGGCCACCGTGGAAGGCTATGTGTACGTTGCGCAGAACTCGTTTTCTCAGGCGGCCATGACGTATGCGGGACAGTTTTCCGGTGCCGGTCGGTATGACAAAGTCGGCAAAGTCAGTTTTGTCTGTCTTGCCAGTGCCTTTCTGACGGGCGGCGTGCTCGGCGGCGCGGCCACGCTGTTCGGCAAGCTGCTTCTGGAACTTTTCTGTCCGGGCAACGAAGATGCTGTGGCGGTCGGATTCATCCGTCTATGCTATATCTGCCTGCCGTATTTTTTGTGCGGACTGATGGACGTGTTCGGCGGACTTCTCCGCGGTCTCGGGAAATCCGTTTCGCCCGCGGTGTCCTCCATGGTATTCGCTTGCGTTTTCCGCGTGCTTTGGCTGATGACAGTGTTCCGCGCCGTGCACATTCCCGAAATGATTTACATTTCCTATCCGCTTTCGTGGTTCCTGACGACGCTCTGTAACGGCATTCTGTTTTTTGCCGAGGACAGAAAACAAAAAAAGAAGGCGGCCGCGACTGCCTGATACAAAAACTCCGAACGGAAGTCACTGTTCGGAGTTTTTGTATGCTTTTCTTTACATTTTTTCGCCGTTTGCCGCTCCGATAAAACGGAGAAACGCGCATCTTCCGTCGGAAGTGTCTTTATAAACGCCGGCATTTTCAAGAACATGAACAAAGGATTTTCCGAGTTCTTCTTTGAGAATATCCTCTGTGTTTTCTTCCGTGAATGCGTATTTGTCGCGGAAAGCGGCAAACCATGCGGCATGTTTTTCTATGGAAGGAACGGCGGAAAAGTCCGTGCCCGACAGAATGGCGGCCTTCATGTCTTCCATTTCGCTTTTCAGGCGGGAGGGAAGAACGGCCAGCCCCATCACCTCGATAAGGCCGATGTTTTCCTTCTTTATATTGTGATATTCGGCATGCGGGTGGAAGAGACCGAGGGGATGTTCCTTCGTTGTCAGGTTGTTGCGCAAAACCAGGTCGAGTTCGTAATCCTCTCCCCGGCGGCGGGCAATGGGTGTGATGGTGTTATGAGGTTCGCCGTCGGTCTCGGCATAGATGTCCGCCGACGGGTCGCTGTATTTCCGCCATGCAAGGAGAATGCGGTCGGCAAGGTCGACGAGCGGTTCTTTTTTCGCCGCGCGCAGGCGGATGACGGACATCGGCCAGTGAACAATACCGGCCGTCACGTCGGGAAATCCGTCAAACGACAGCGGCACGGCAATCTCCGCCCGTTCCATGGCGAACGTGTAATGTCCGCCCTGCATGTGGTCGTGCGTCAGAATAGAACCTCCGACGATGGGAAGGTCGGCGTTCTGTCCGATAAAGTAATGGGGGAAAACCGTTACGAAATTCAGCGCTTTTTCAAAACTCGAGCGATCAATTTTCATCGGCGTATGCTCGCCGGACAGCGCGATGCAGTGCTCGTTGTAGTAAACGTAAGGGGAGTACTGAAGGTACCATTCCGCCCCTGCCATGTCAAACGGAATCTGGCGCAGATTCTGTCTTGCCGGTTTGCCGGCATTGCCCGCAAAGCCGACGTTTTCTTTACATAGGAGACATTTCGGATACCCCGACGCCGGCAGTTTCTTCGCCGCCGCAATGGCTTTCGGGTCTTTTTCCGGCTTGGAGAGATTGACCGTGATGTCGATGTCTCCGTACACCGAGGAAACCTTCCATTTCAGGTCTTTTCGGATGCGGTCGGTACGGATGTAGTTGGCGTCGCGGCAGAATCCGTAAAAATAATCCGTCGCTTCCTTCGGGGAAATCTCGTATTTGCGGTAGAATTTTGCGGATACTTCCGACGGGCGGGGCAACATCAGTCCCATCAGTCTTGTGTCGAACAAGTCGCGGTATACGACGGAATCGTTTTCGAGAAGGCCGTGTGCCGCGGCATAGTCGCAAAGGTCGGAGAGAATGTCCGCCAGCGGGCGGTGTTCCGTCACCTCCTCCGGCTTGTAATCTTCCAGATGAAACACGTCGAGAAATTTGTTGACGGTGTAAAAATAGTCGTCGCGAAGGAAGAAATATTTTTCATACCCGTATTCGACGAGTTCCGAAATCAGTGTGTAAATGTCCATACTATGCCTCTTTTATACAGATTTGTTTTTGGATGGGTGAACGTGCACATCGCCGGAGGACAGCGGGATCGTATTTCCGTCCCGGGTTCTTATGAGAAGTGCGCCTTCATCAGTGACACCGAGCACCTCGGCGTCGAAGGTTTCTCCCCCTTTTTCCACGGTGACGGTCATACCGGCGAGAAACATGCGCCGTCGGTAGGCGTCGATGATACCGGGAAGGTGCGGACGGAAGGCGGTCATGGCCGCCGTAAGCCGCCGCTCTAGGGTTGGCCTTTCGGGTGCGGTGCCGCTCTCGTCCTCCACGGTGGAGGCGACGGCGGCAATATCGGGTGGAAAATCGGTATGCCGGAGATTGATACCGATGCCGATAACGGCGTGCGCGAGCGTTCCGTCTCCGGAAATCGCGCCCTCGGCCAGAATGCCGGCGATTTTCTTTCCGTTCATGTACAGGTCGTTGACCCACTTGATACCGACGGGTGTCCCCGTCATGTCTTCCAGTATGTCCGAAAGTACCGTGGCCGTATATATCGTGAGTCCTCCGGAATCCGCGGGCGGCATGTCGGGATAAAGAAGGTAACTGATATAAAGCCCGCCCGGCGGTGATGCAAATGAATGCCCGAGTCTTCCGCGCCCGGCG
>CAKRWK010000204.1 GCA_934417455.1 uncultured Eubacteriales bacterium | reverse complement strand
TTTGCCGCGCAGGGTGACCTCGCCTGTCATGGCCACGTCCCGGCGCACGGGAATGTTGCCGAGCGCGCTGACCATGGCCGTCACCATGGTGACACCGGCCGACGGGCCGTCTTTCGGAACGGCACCTTCAGGACAGTGAATATGCAGGTCTCTGGTTTTGTAGAAGTCCTTTTCGATGCCGTAGTTTCCGGCCACGGTGCGCACGTAGGAATGCGCAATCTGTGCCGATTCCTTCATGACGTCGCCGAGGGACCCTGTCAGTTCGATTTTTCCGCTGCCGTCCATAACGGCCACTTCCACTTTGAGCAGGTCACCGCCCGCCTGCGTGTACGCCAGACCGTTGACGACGCCGACCGGGTCGGTGTCTTCGGGACGCTCGGGGAGAACTTTGATTTTTCCGAGAAACTCCGTGAGGTTTTCTTCCGTCACTGTGACGGATTTGCCCTCGCCCTCGGCAATGCGTTTGGCACCCTTGCGGATGAGAGAGGCCACCTCGCGTTCAAGGTTACGTACGCCGGCCTCTCTCGTGTATCCCTTGATGAGAGCGAGAATACCGCCGTCCGTAATGCGGAATTTCCGTTTGTTCATACCGTGACGCCGCAACTGTTTCGGCAGAATGTGGTTTTTGACGATGGCGAGCTTTTCCGTGTCGGTGTACGTTGAAAGTTCGATGACTTCCATACGGTCGAGCAGCGGCAGGGGAATGCCCTCGTAACTGTTGGCCGTCGCGATGAAGATGCAGTCGGAGAGGTCGGTGGGAATTTCCATGAAATTGTCACGGAAATAGCGGTTTTGTTCGGGGTCGAGCACTTCGAGCAGTGCCGACGTCGGGTCGCCCTTGAAATTGCTGGCCATTTTGTCGATTTCGTCAAGCACGATGACGGGGTTTGTCACCTTGGCGTTGATAATGGACGTGACGATACGGCCGGGCATGGCGCCGACATAGGTTTTTCTGTGACCGCGGATTTCCGCCTCGTCGTGCATGCCGCCGAGCGACACGCGGGCATATTTGCGTTTCAGTGCGCGGGCGATGGAACCGGCGACGGATGTTTTACCGACGCCGGGCGGACCGATAAGGCAGATAATCTGGTTTTTGACGTCGGGGGAGAACTGACGAACGGCGACAAATTCGAGAATGCGCTCCTTGACCTTTTCCAGTCCGTCGTGATCCTCGTCGAGAATTTTCTTTGCTTCCGCCACGGTGGGCGTTGCCGCCGTGGTTTTTCCGAACGGGAAATCGAGAACGGTGTCGAGATAGGTGCGCAGCACCGTGCCTTCGGCGGAGCCGTAAGGGGATTTTTCGAGTTTGGAGAGTTCTTTATACATCTTCTCCCTGACGTCCTCGGGTATTTTCGAGTCGGCAATCCGTTCTTCGTATTCGCGGATTTCGTCGTCTTCGTCGGGATTTTCGCCGAGTTCGTTCTGAATGGCCTTGATTTGCTCGCGCAGAAAATAACTTTTCTGCGACTCGTCGATTTTATCGCGTACGCGCATTTGTATGTCGTGTTCGCAGTTGAGCAGTACGGCCTCCTCGCCGAGCGCAACGAGAAGCCGCTCCAGTCTCGTACGGGGCGTCAGAGCTTCCAGGACCTGTTGCTTGTTGTTGAAGTCAATCAGCGCGGCGCTGGCCACGAAATCGGCAAAGGGAAGCGGGTCGGTAATGGCGAGGGCCGACATCTTCATCTGGTCGGTAAAGGTCGGGTGAATTTCCGCAAGACCTTCCATATGGTTTTTGACTTCCAGCATCAGAGCTTCCGTCTGCGGAGACAGAGTCACGCCGCGTCGGTCTTCGCGTATATCGGCCTCCGCTCGGAAAAAACCGGCGGGGTCGGCAACAATCTCGCGGATACGTGCACGTGCGATGCCTTCAAAGATGACGTTCAGGTTGCCCTGCGCGTTTTTGACCACATGTTTGATGGACGCCACAACGCCCATGCCGAAAAACCCGTCGGAGGCGGGATTTTCTTCCGTTATATCTTTCTGTGTTACAAGCAGAATTTTCGCGTCCGTCCCGGTGGCCGAAAGCGTAAAGGCCTTAAGGGACATCGGACGCATGATTTCCACATTGAGTTGTACGGCGGGGAACGCCACCATGCCGCGCAACGGCAATAAGGGGAGCGTCACCGTACGCTCATCACGGTTCATTTCGTTCATAGAGATTCCTGTGTTTCCTCTTATATATAATTTACCTGCTTATTTTATCATAAAAATATGAAAAAATCTACCCATTTCCAAAAATAAAATAAAAAAGGCTGTGAAAGCCTTCCCGTGACTTTCACAACCTGCTCCGGAACGCGTTCGTTCCTTAGGAGACGGCACCGTCGGGTAACACGTCATGAGCTTGACGCGGCGACACGCCGTTTTCAGAGTGCTACTATTATACAACAAACTTTCGCATTTGTAAATACGGCATTTTTCACAATTTTTCAACCCGTTTTTTGTGAAAAACAGAGAAAGTGCAGAAAAACAAAAAAATCGAAAAAAAGGTATTGACAAACGGAAAACGTTGTGATATACTATGTTGGTACAAGAAGCAGAATCCGTTTCTCACCATACCGCATGGGCGCGTATGGTTCATAATTGTCCGCCGCAGTTTTGCGGGGAGGTTGTGCATGCGGATTCCTGCATGCATTTTTTTCTTTTTCGGAGGTATGGAACCATTAGCGCGAACAACAAAAAGGATTTGTCCATCAATGAGGAAATCAGAGTTCCCGAAGTCCGTGTGATAGGTAAGGACAACGAACAGATCGGCGTGATGAAAACAGATGAAGCCCGTGCGTATGCATACGGCCTCGGCGTTGACCTTGTGCTGATTGTTCCGACGGCAACTCCCCCTGTCTGCCGCGCCGTGGACTACGGACGGTTCTGCTTGGAACGCGACAAACGCGAAAAGGAAGCCAAGAA
>CAKRWK010000203.1 GCA_934417455.1 uncultured Eubacteriales bacterium | reverse complement strand
ATACTGTATCCGACGTTCACCAAGTGGTCGCCGACGCGTTCGAGTCCCGACACGGCCGACGAGTAATACGGGCTGCCGTCCATACCGCACGAACCGTCGGCAAGACGGTTGAAATGACTGGCTGTGAGTTCCCGCTTCAGCGTGTCCACCTCATTTTCGAGTGCGGTCAGATGCGGCAGTTCCTGTTTGTTCAGATTCTCAAACGCGTCCTTGGCAACGGCGAACATTTCGAGGACTTTTCCCGTCATAGTACGCAATTCTTCCTTCGCTTTGTCGGAGAAGGAAATTTTATCCTTACTCATGGATTCGCCTATCTGATAGAAGTTCTCGGCGTGGTCGCCGATACGTTCAAGGTCGTTCAGAACGTGGAAGTACGAACCGATGAGTTTTTCGTCGCTGGGTTCTACGTCCGACGAAAGGTTGATTAAGAATTTCGTCAGCGCGCTATTGGTGAAGTCAATCAGGCACTCGTTCTTTTCTATTTTTTCTCCGTTCTCTGCAGAGCAGTTCTGCATGGCCGCGAACGAAAGGTTCAGGTTTTCTTCCACCACGCTCATCATGTAATTCATTTCTTTTTTGACCTGCATGAGAGCCACGGGCGGCATGGACAAAAGGCGGTCGTCCACATACCGGAGGGTGAGTTTTTCCTCATCTTCTTTCTTATCCTTGATGACAAAGCAGGAATAATCCACCAATTGTTTGACAAAAGGCAGAAGCAGACAGGTTGTGGTCACGTTGAAGATGACGTGGAACGCCGATATGCGCATCTGCAGGGACATCGCGTCGTCTCCGGGGAAAAGCGAAGTCAGCAGGCCTATGACAAAATCCTTGAATACCCATATAATCACCGTAAACAGCACCGTACCGATGACGTTGAAGGTGAAGTGAATGAGCGCGACGCGTTTGGAATTCGCGTTGGCGCCGACGGAAGCGAGAAGCGCCGTGATGCAGGTTCCGATGTTGGCGCCGAGGACGATAAACAAAGCCAATTCAAGCGGCAAAACCCTCGTACCGACCATGGTAATGACAATACCGGTCGCCGCCGAGGAGCTCTGAATCAGCGCCGTGAAAACGGCACCGACGAATATGAGAAGCAGGGGAAAATCAATGGCGGCGAATATGTTCGTAAACAGCGTTTCGACCAGCGGGTTGCCGAACGCCTGTTCGCTGCTCATGACGTTCAGGCCGACGAAGATAAAACCGAGGCCGCAGCAAAGATTGCCCGCAATTTTTACCTTTTCCTGTCCGACAAAACCCATCATCACGCCCGCAAACGCAAGCAGGTACATAACCATGTTGAAATAGTCGTTTTTCAAAGCCACCAAAACGCCCGTTATCGTCGTACCGATGTTGGCACCCATGATAATCGGCGTGGCCTGCATCAGGGTCATAACTCCCGCATTGACAAGACCGATAACCATGACCGACGTAGCCGACGAACTCTGAATGATGGCGGTGACGCCGGCGCCGATACCGACGCCCGAAAAACGGTTATTGCTGATTCTGCCGAGCAGTCTCTTCATGCCGCTTCCCGCGCTTTTTTCGAGCGCCGCGCCCATGAAGTTCATACCGACAATGAAAACGCCGACGCCCGCCAGAAGCCATATCAGGTTCTGAATGAGCGGAAGTATATCCTGTGCCGTCAACATATGATGATTTTCCTCCGAAATAAATAAAAACTATCCGCTTCGTGTTCCGTGCAACCCGGCAAAAGTAAGGCGACAGGTTGTCCGTATTCAAACCGAACGAAAAAGCAATTCTTTGCTCACTCTGCGTGAGTAAAAACAAGTTGTTAAGACAGGTAACGATAATGCAAACTCTACCTCTTATTATTGTAAATTTTTTGATGAAGTACCACCCCCATATTTCGGTAAGAAGAAGGTAAAATTTATGTAAAATCCGATGGGGTGTCAAATGCCTTGAATACAAAGAAATAATTCGGGTTGATTACGCACAGAAAATACGAATAAGAAACAAATTTTTTGCGCAAGATTCGAAGCAAATTCTACAACAAAAAAAGTGCCAAAGTCGAAATCCATCGACTTTGGCTCTTTTTGTGTTCATATCAAGTCTGCGCACGGCAGACCTTCGGGAGGCTTTCTTTTAAGCGACCTCGGTATCGGTACTCTCCTTGTAACCTTTTCTGAGTTTGTCTTTCATGGCGTTCCAGGCTTCTTCCGCTTTTGCCATGCTGTCGGCGTAATCTTTTTCAAATTCATCGGTAACTTTGGTCAGCGCGTCGGTAGCGGCGACACTGCCTTTGTCGAGGTAGGTCTGCGCTTCACTGCTGATTTTCCCGATTTGTTCGACGGCATAATCGTACATGGCCTTGACGTTCGCTTTGGCGGCGTCAATCTGACGGTTGGCTTCTTCATACGCGGAGGTAAGTTTCGTCTCGGCCGCGTCGAGTTTTGCATTCAGTTCGTCTAGGTGCGCCACCATATCGGCCGTCACGTCCGTTTCTTCAAGGCCGGCCACATAATTGCGGTAATTGAGGAAGGCAACTTTGGCTTCGCGGAAAGCGGCCAGAGCCAACTGATAAGGAGAGGTTTCGGAAACGAGTACTCTGTCGCGCAGGGCATCCAGTGTATCGACCGCCGTCGTATACGCCGTCCAGGCGCCGTCCATGGCCAACGCCGTCATGTCGTTGACTTTGCCTTTGGCATACTCGAATTTCGCTTCTTCAAAAGCGCGGGCTTTCGCATCATAGTAAGCCTCTTTGAGTTCTTCCGAATAGAGTTTCGCGGTTTCTTCACGGGAATCCATCAATGCCGCCAGCTTTTCCGCATAAGACATAGCTTCGATTCTGGCCGCTTCCACGTAGGGCATGCACTTTTCCAGTTGCTCGTTCAGGTAATCGGCGGCAATGTCGGCCCCCTTTTCAAACGAGCCTTTGAGGTCGAGCGAGGTCATATAGTCGTTG
>CAKRWK010000202.1 GCA_934417455.1 uncultured Eubacteriales bacterium | reverse complement strand
TGGGGCGAGGCGCGCGAGACGCTCGGCGAGTGCGCGCTCTCTCTGCGCGCCACGGGCTCCGGCGCGATCAACCTTGCCCGCGCGCTGGGCGTGCCCGTCGTGCAGGAGGAGGAACACGCCGACGCCGACGGACACCGTCAGAATCAGAAGTATATTCGGAATCTCCGAGACCTGCTCGGCCAGAATCTGCAAATCAGGTTCGGACACCGTGACAATCACGCCGATAACGAAACTGACAAAAGCAATCAGCCACGTCTTGCCCGTTGCGGCCACGGTCGAACCGATTTTCGTGCCGAGCGGTTGCATCGACATCTCGGCACCCGCGGTAAATACCGCCATGCCGCCGACGAGGAACACCACGCCGAAGAGAAAAACAAGGAAGTCGCCCGCGGCCATGGGCACAAGCGTCAGACTGAGCAAAAGCACAATGGCGGCAATGGGCAGAATGGATGTAAACGACTCCGAAAGTTTGGACTGGATGGTCTGCATGCAGGTCTCCTTTTTCGTTTTCAGGATAGCGCGGGCGGCCCCACGGGCACCGACGCGCAGTATGTTTCCATTATATAGGAAAAGAGGCGGAAAATCAACAGTGTGCAGATTTTATTTACATTTTTTTCACAATCACTGCAACCGCATAAGAAGCGCGCGTCCTTCCCCTTTGAGATACCGTCTGGCCGCGGGCGCATCCGGACAGAAGGCATACACCTCCTCCCAGAAGGCACGGCTGTGGTCCATATGACGGCGGTGGCAGAGTTCGTGTACCATAATATATTCGGCCACCTCCGGCGGGAACACCGACAGGAGCGCATGAAAATTCAGATTCCCTTTTCCCGAGCAACTGCCGAAGCGGGTTCTGGCAAAATGCACGGACACGCGCCCGTAAGTCACGCCGATGCGGGTGGCAAGGACAGGCAGCCTCTCCGAAAGCAGGCGGCGTGTTGCCCCGGCCAGGGCGCGCCGCTCTTCGTCGGTAAAGGGCGGCAGGTCGCAGGTCGGGCGGGCGGCCATGTGTTTTTCCATCCACGACCGCTTTTCCCTGACAAAATCCGCGGCGACGCGGTCGGGACAGCCCCGCGGCAGGCGGAGCACAACCGCCCCTTTCCGCGTGATTTCCACGGACAGGGTGCGCCTGTCGGAATACACGACGCGCGTCACGGGGGGAATGGTTTTGACGTCTTTTATCATGGAAGCAGGGAAAAACAGAGGCGCACGGGGTTGTGGTCGGAATGGGCAAACCCTTCGTCCTGCGTTTCGCAAAGGGTCACACCGACATTGTCCGACACGAGAAAACCGTCCACCGTGAGAACAAAACTCTCGACCTTCACATACGGTTTGTCGGCGTTGCGGCAGGAAGGCGCACCCGAGGGTGCGACAAGGCGGAGCCCTGCGGGAATGCTTCCCTCCCTGATGGGTTTTGCCCATGTGTAATCGTCACCGGACACGCCGAAAATTTCGGCGGAATTGCCGAGGAGGTCTTTGTTGAAGTCCCCGCCCGCCACGCAGTAATTGCCGGCGGCATATTCGGCGGCCATGTCGGCCGTCAGCATCTCGAGTTGCTCGTCCGCGATGGTGCCGTCCGTCGTGTAGGCGGAGAGGTGCAGGTTGTAAAGGCAGAGCGCCTTTCCGTTCTCCGTCGGAATGCGCGTCACGCTGTAACAGCGGTCAAGGTCGAGAAGTTTCGAGAAACCCGTTTCTACGGGAAGCGAACGGCGGAGCGCCGACGAGACGGCGTATTTCGTTCCCGTCACCGTGCCGGCATAACTCTTGCCGTGCGGCGAGGTGAAAGGATAAAAGAGGTAGGGCGAATCGTAGTTTTCGGCGAACACAAAACCGTATCCGGGCAGCGCGCCGTACAGGCGCGCCCGCTCATCCACGTGGTGGGAGCGGTTGGCGCGCACGTCCACCTCCTGCAAAAGAAGGAAGTCGGGCGCGAGGCGACGGAGCGTCTCCGCCATGCCGTCGATGTTTTCGCACACGGCCGTCTCGGAATAGGCGCGGGAATATTTCCCGCCGTCCATGAAGAAGGAATAATCTTCGCTGTACGCGCCGAAGCCGAGGTTGAAGGTGACGGCGGACAGCGGCGTCCCGACAGGCACCGCCCCCGAAGGATTGTTTTCCGCCGCGAGGGGCAACCGGTCGTCCAGCCGGTGATAAGAAGCAAACACATAGATGACATAAGCGACGGCGAGAGTCAGCACGGCACCGAGAACGATGCCGGAGATTTTCAGAATTTTCCGTGCAATACGCATGAATTTACCGCCTTTTGTTTACATTTTTTGTTTTATTTTGTTATTTCCCGACATGTCCGTCGTCCCGCGTTCTCTGCAGATAGCAAAGGAGCGTACCGCGGCCGACATGCACCGTGGCTTCCTCCGAAACAATCACATTGGAAACGCCGAGGGGCACCTCGGGAAGGAGCGTCTCCTCCGTCAGCGGATAGGCAAAGCCCCGCAGGGTGACGTTATGCGCTTCTCCGCCGAACGCGAAGAAGGACACGGTGCGCCCGACGTCCTCCGCCGAAAAGGCATAATCGTCCGCAATGCAGAAAATGTCCTCCGTCGGCGTCCGCATGCAGACGGAAAAACCGCGGCGGGCATACGCCGCAAGCAGAGAAAGGTTGGCAAACGTGTGGTCTCCCCTGCCGCCCGTGCCCGCCAGAATGACAAAATTGCGGCAGGCGCGGCGCGCACCGTATTTGATGGCCAGCGCGGTATCGGTGTCGTTTTTGTGCGTGGGATAGCGCAGCGTCGGCACCGCACCGGTCGGCGGCACCTCGCCGACGGAATCCATATCCCCTATCAGAAGATCACAGCGGATACCCTCCTGCCGCAGATACCGGTAGCCGTTGTCCGCGGCCAGCACGATGTCTTCTTTTTTCGGGTCGAACGGCACAAAGTCTTCTCCCGCGCAAACGATGTAACATGT
>CAKRWK010000201.1 GCA_934417455.1 uncultured Eubacteriales bacterium | reverse complement strand
GCCCGCGCCGAAACTCAGGGAGTTGAAACTGAACCAGACGGAGTCGAGCAGAATCGGCAGGTAAATCGCCAGAATGCCGAAAACGAAAGGCAGAACGAACAGGTAGCCGGCTCTTGCTTTGCGGGCATCGAGCGACGCCTTTTTACTGAACAGTTTCAGATTCTTTATGCTGAAATTTTTTGTCATCGTATCGTTCCTCCTTCGTTTAAGCATTCTGCACTTTCGCAAAACCGTATTTCGACAGCGTATAGAGACGCCCGTTATACTTCACGGTGACAGCGAAAATGTTGTAGTTAAGGATAAATTCTTCCGTGGTTCCGTCCGCTCTTGTGTACGTAACAACGACGATGTTGCCGTTATCCGACGTATATTCGGTGACAACGTAATCTTCGTCGGTGGACTCGGATTCGGTCAGGTAACTGTATGCCGACTTGTATTCAAATGCGTCGAACGTTACCGTCATGGCATCCGCCGCCGCGGCGTTGTAAGTGGCTTCGTAGCGGGTCTTAATGTCGAGAAGGGCGGCTTTGCAACCGTCGGTCAGTTCTTTTTTGAACGTTTCGTCCAGCGTATAGCGGCCGTCGGCGGCATTCAGGAGAAGGCGCGCTTCGTACGCCGCATACAGGGCATCCGTATCCACGGTCATTTTCAGACCGGCCGTATTGCCGGAGGCGGAGAGGGAACGCATGGCGTCGTCCACCGCAACCTTGATGGCGGCTTCCGCAGCGGCGACAAACTCATCCGTCATCTGACGGAAAACGGTTTCGCGCTCGGTCTGACCCGTCACGCGCTCGCCTATCAGCAGACGGTGATTGGTAATGTTGGCCGTCTGCAGGTCGCCGATGGCTTCGTTGAGACGGTTGTAGGTCGCAATCATGGTGTCGCGCCAGTTCTGATAGTCCACGCTGTAATATTTGTTCGTCGCGCCCTTTTCTTTCATGTGCGTGATGTTCTGATAGCAAAGGATGTAATAAACGGACGCGCCGTTTTCGATGCTGCGGAGCAGGTCATAGTCGGGAGAACCGGACATATTCAGTGCGGAACCCGTGTAATTCATACTACCGTGCAGCACCATACCGATAAACGGTACGGCATAAGAAGATTTGCGGAAGTGGCTGGAGTCGATGCTGACTTCAAGCAGATGGGTGGCATACTTCAGCGAGTAGGCATTTCCCTTCTCCATCATCAGCGTGTACTTGTCGGCCAGTTTGGCAAGTGCCGCCTGTACATACTCCATTTCCTGCTCGCGGTCTACCGGTGCGTCCTCGTCAAAGTTGGAACTGAGGTCGGAACCCATGGTGGAAACCGAGAGACGGACGGCATCGTATCTGCCGTACTTCTTCAGGAATTTATCCGTCAGTTTGTCGAGTGCTTCCGCGGCGATGACCATACGGAAACTGTCGCCGAACGTACCGCTTTTCGCACTGAAGGTGCGTTTCGAGGCATAACGGTTATCGAGAAGTTTCGACACGTTATGGCGGTTGGAAATGCCGTCAAAGAGTGCCGTGTAGTTGATGTACATGAAGTCGAACTCAGGATAGATACCGAGGTTCTTCCCTTCCGTCGCGTTCGTTTCGGCAGCGTAGGAGAGAAGGTTCTTATAGCCCTTCTTTCCGCCGACCGCGCGTTCCCAACCGAGTTTGACGGGATAAGTCGAATAAATACCGCCGTTAGCATACGCGCTCAGACGGAAATTGACGTTGGTCACGCCCGCACCGGCCAACTCTTCATACATGGTGATAACGTCGTCAAACGTCGTCAGAGGAATGGTTTTTGTGACGGGGAATGTCAGAAACGTCGAATCAATGTCCATGGCGCCGAGGGATTCGATGTAGAGCGGAAGTTTGTCTTCCACATCCTCCAGTGCGGACAGGACACCGTTTGCTTTGAGGTAAGCGCGATAATAGGCGGCCATGCCGACATAGGAAGAAACGAAGGTTTCTTTTTCCGTGCCGACAATGGTTTCTTCCTGCGTGGCAATCGTCGGGTCGGTCAGCATGACAAACCGCTGCACATAATTGCCGGCATACGGCGTATCCGCCGCCACGTAGTAAAGTTGTTTGTCACCGTCAAGGCCGATGGTTTCCGTCAGATTGAAACCGTCCACCGCATACGGTGTATAGGACGCGAAAGCGCCCATGTAGGGGTTGGAGTTACCGTCGGAGTTGACGTTCAGCGTCGCGAGGGCGGATCCTTCTTCCAGAACGGAAATGAAACCGTTCACGACTTTGCGCAGTGCATTACCTGTGGAAGCCTTGTACTTGTTTCTCGTGACACTTGTGGAGTTGACGGTATTGACAACGCCGTATACGGGCATTGTCACCTGTTCATAGTGTCTGCCGGAGATGTTCGACATGCAGTAATCCTGACCGTACACCTGAGAGGAAAGTTGCATGTTGTCTTTACGGTCGGCCGTATAGAAGTCCTTGTACTGAACAACGGTACCGCTGCCGTCCGGGAAGAACACATAACCGTCTCTGTCATTCATATCACCCGCGCCGAAGTACGGGAGAACCTGAATGGATTTCAGAGTATAGAGCGTTCTGTCAAACGTGACGGAACCGGCCGGCAGGCTGACTTTCAGCGTGCCGTCTTTCGAGTCGAGCGTGTACTCCAGTGCCATACGGAAAACGGGCTTATCGGAACTCGGGGCTTCATAGCCGCACTCTTTTTCCGACTTCGACATATCGGCGAAGGTGTAACCCGGGCAGTATTTGCGGATGATTTGCGAATACTTACGCATGGAAGCCGGCGTCGAGGCCGTGGTCTGATCAAGAACGGCGATGATAACGTCGTCGGACGGGTCGTCTTTGTCGGCGCCCATGGTGACGGACCAACGTTTGTACATATCCGCCAGAAGCTCGGCAAAGTTGCTGTCGCCGCTGAGGGTGTACGGGTTCTGCAGAGCATACTGACCGATGATGTTACGC
>CAKRWK010000200.1 GCA_934417455.1 uncultured Eubacteriales bacterium | reverse complement strand
TAAAAAATGCAAAATACAGACAAAAAACACATAAAAATGTCGGATATGAGAAAAACAGGGAACTCTTCCGTTCATTTCAAGGTGTTTTTTCTTTTTTGGCTTCCAAAGATAAACGGGAGAAAAAGAAAGGAAAAAACACATGAATTTCAAACTCCCGAAACTGCGCACACCGGTACGCGCGTCGTTCGGTTTTACGGCGGTCGGCATGGCCGCGCGCGCCGTCTCCGTACTCACAACGCCGATATTTACCCGTCTGCTTGTGCCGGGAGAATACGGTCTGTATACCCTTTACATGTCGTGGCTCGGGCTGCTTACGCCGTTTGTCACATGGAATATGCAGGGCGGCGGTCTTTACCGCGGCCTGCAAAAGGCGGGAAAGGAAGGCCGGGACATGTTTTTGTCCTCGGCCGTGACGCTTTCTCTTCTGCCGTTCGGTCTTGCGGCGGCGATTTGTCTGCCTGTTTTTTCGGTGGGGCGTGTGTCCGTCGGGCTTCCGGTTTCGGTTATTGCGCTGATGTTTGTGCAGATTTTCGCGACGGGCGTGCTTTCCTACGAAGGCGCGGCCGACCGCTATCTGTACCGTCCGGGGCACTATGCGGCACGGGAACTCTGCATGGCGTTTGCAACGCCTTTGCTGACGTACCTTCTGATTCGTTTAGCCGGTCTCGGCGCCATGGCGCGAATTCTGTCTTCCGTTGCCATGACAAGCGCGGTGGCCGTACCGGCGGCGGTCGGCATTTACCGCCGCGGGAAACGTTTTTTCTCCGGTCGGAGCGCCGTGTTCCTCTTGCGGTTTTATCTCCCGCTTCTTCCGCATTATGCGGCGGTCGGAGCACTGGCTGAAAGCGGCCGCCTTCTTCTCGGCCGTTCCGGAGACGTGGCCGACCTCGGACGTTTCGGCGTTGCCTATGCCGTCGGTACGGCACCTCTGCTCCTGATTGCCGGCATCAATTCCGCCCTGCAACCATGGATGTTCCGTAAGCTTGCCGCCGGAGAAACGGAAAAAACAAGGAGCGTGTTCGACGCCGTTCTTTATCTGCTCGCGGCGGCGACGATTCTGACGTGCCTTGCGGCGCCGGAAATATTCTCTTTTCTTGCGCCGGAAACGTACCGGACCGCGCTTGCGGCAGTCATTCCCGCTGCGCTGTCCGTCCTGCCGCATTTTTTGTATCTGACGTTCGTTGCCGTTTCCTTTTACCACGAAAAAACGCTGCCTGTTACGGCAGCGTCTCTTCTTGCGGCGGCGGTTGGCATCAGCCTGAATCTGTTTTTCGTTCCTCGTTTTGGCATGTCTGTCATTGCCGTGATGACTGCGGTGTCTTATATCCTTCTCGCGGTGGCACACGGAATCTCTTTGCGCCTCAGAAACATCGAAAATCCGGTAAATGTCAAGAATGCTTTGCTGTTTTGCACCTTGACAGCCATCATGTGTTTTATTGTATATCGCCTGTATCCTTGGGTTTGGATTCGGATTTCCGTCGGAACTTCCGTTCTCCTTCTTGCGCTGGAGCGTTTGCTCCGCACCCGCAAACTTTTTCTCGAACCGGTAAATGCCGTGTAATATTTGTTATGAGAAAAAGTGCACTGCTGGGACGTGTTCAAACGGCGTCGAATTTGGTATAATATTCCTAAATTGTGACGATTTCAAGTGAAAAATACGGATTTTTATCGTCGGGTGCGCTGTCGGATTATTCGATGAGCGCGTCTTCTACGGCGTCGGCTAAATGAATCAATGATAAGTTGCCCTCGTTGCACAAATGTACAAAGTGTTCCGCCTTTTGTCTGTCGAAAAACACATCCGGATAACTCGAAAGTATTTTCCCTTCAGAACCGACGGCGTCGATTCCGTAAACGGTGTGTGCGATTCTGTCTTCATCATAGACGGTGTCTTTTCTCATGCAATATGTATATGTCATTTTTACGTTCGTCCTTCAATGTATTTCATTTGATAATAATGCGTGCAGTAATACGGCTGAGTACATTGTTTTCTTGCGCGGACATGTGCTATCGAGGGTTTCTGTAGTTCATTTTTGCCTCCTTTTTGCTACCCGGTATAATTCCAACTGTCAAAACTATTGACAATTGGAATATTTAGGTATATAATAAATGCATATTTTTTCGTTTCAAATCTCTTGCAAAAGCGTAAATTTCATTTCCCGTGTTTTCGTTTTCTTCAATCCTATAATAGCACGTGTTTCTTCGGATTTCAATACGCAAGTTTGGGCAACCGGTACCCAAGTTTGCCCCCGAAGAATCAAATATGCGAAATACCCACGAAAAATAATCATATATGAGTATTGACAGGAGCAGAGTTGTTTTTTAGTCTTCAGGCAACCTTATCAGGCAGACAGGGACCGGAAACGAAGCGTCAGAATGAATTACGCTTGTGAACGGAACTAAGAAGGTGGATTTCAATGGTAGAAAAATTAAGACAACTGAAAGCAAAATCACACATGACGAATCAACGCATTGCCGAAAAGAGCAACATCCCGGAAAGCACCGTGGCGAGAATCTTTTCCGGCAAAACGCCCAACCCGTCCATGACGACGGTCATGTCCATGGTGCGGGCGATGGGCGGTTCTGCCGCCGATTTTATGAGTGACGATAAACCTGCGGAAGAACAGGCGACATCCGAAGGAACCGATGTTACGCAGAACAAACTTTCGTCGGAGGAACTTTCCGCTATGGTTCAGTACTACGAAAATGCTATCCAACTTTATACCGACACGATAAAAGAGAAGGACCAATGGATTCTTCGACTGTTCTGGTGTCTGACCGCCGTTGCGCTGTTTGTCCTGTTAGTCTTGATATTTGATATCTTGAATCCGGGCTTCGGTTTTGTGAAATACTGAAAGCGGTGGCCGGTGGCGCGGGTATTCCGGCAAAAGTGACTTCTGTCTTTGCGACCGGAGTGAACCCAAGTCGATAGACACGAAAAAGTGTTTCG
>CAKRWK010000199.1 GCA_934417455.1 uncultured Eubacteriales bacterium | reverse complement strand
AAACGACGGCGTCAGAACGGGATTTTCCGGTCTTGACCGCGTGCTCGTGCAGATGGCGGCGGGTGACCTCGTCATCATGGGCGCACGTCCCGGTATGGGTAAGACGTCGTTCGTTATGAACATCGCCACCAATGTGGCAAAGGCGTCCCGCAAATCCGTCTGTATTTTTTCCCTTGAAATGTCGGGCGAGCAACTTGTCAACCGTATTCTTTCCAGTGAAGCCATGGTAGACTCGTATTCTCTGCGTTCGGGGCAGATCAAACCGGAAGATTGGGAAAATCTTGCCGGTGCCGTCTCCGCCCTCTCCGGGTGCGAAATCTACATTGACGATACGTCTGCCATCGGAACGACGGAAATGAAGGCGAAACTTCGCCGTATCCCCAATCTCGGCCTTGTGGTCATTGACTACCTCGGACTCATGCAGAGCACGGCACGTTCGGACAACCGTGCTGTACAGGTCGGCGAAATTTCCCGTAACCTCAAAATTATGGCCAAAGACTTCGGCGTACCCATTATCTGCTGCGCACAGCTGAACCGCGGAACGGAATCCCGAAGCGGCAGCGACAAAAAGCCGACGCTCTCCGACCTCCGTGACTCGGGTTCTATCGAGCAGGATGCGGATATTGTTCTGTTCCTTTACCGCGGGGAATATTATAAAGACATCAGCGGTGCGTCGTCCGAAGGGGACGATGCGTCGGAAGGCGCCAATATTGCGGAGGTTATCGTCGCCAAAAACCGTCACGGTTCCGTCGATAATATCAAAATGGGTTGGATCGGCCAGTTCACGAAATTCCGTACGCTCGACGATGGCAACCGCGTGGCTCCGGAGCATTGACAAATGGAGACTTCCGTATTATTTTCCTTGCCGGCGGGAAAATCTCTTTACCGGGACTTTTCTGCTGTTGTGAAAAAAGAAAACTTGGCAAAGCGGTTCGGTGAAGGTGTCGTTCTCGGCTTTTCCGGCGGTGCGGACTCCGTGGCTTTGCTGCTTCTTCTGCTTGAATATAAACGGCAGGAAACCGATTTTCCGTTGTATGCTCTCCACGTTCACCACGGCATCCGCGGTACGGAAGCCGACAGCGATGCAGCGTTTGCCGCTTCCTTTTGCAAAACATATGGCGTGCCGTTTGAAGTCGTGCACTGCGATGTACCGTCTTACGCGGCGGAGCACGGCCTCGGAACGGAAGAAGCCGCGCGCGCCGTACGCTACGACGCCTTTCGCTCTTTTCTTCGAAAAAGGGCAGACTGCCGTTTTATCGCCACCGCGCATCATGCGACGGATCAGATGGAAACGGTACTGTTCCGTATGATGCGGGGAAGCGGGACGCGCGGACTTTCCGGGATGTCGCCGGTGACGGACGATATACTCCGACCACTCATTTCCGTTCCGAAAGAAAAAATTGACGGATTTTTACAGGAAAATCGTATTCCTTATGTCACCGACAGCACGAATTTTTCTACCGAATACAAGAGAAACTATATCCGTTACGAAATTTTACCGAAATTCCGTGCCATAACGAAGGAACCGGAACGCGCCGTATACCGTATGACGGAAAATCTCAGGCAGGATGCCGAATTTATCGAAAAGGAAGCCCGCCGCTTTCTGGACGGTAAAGACATATCTGCCGTGCCGCAAAAGGAACTTTCGGCACTTCACCCCGCGCTGTTTTTCCGCATTTTCGCACGTATGACCGCGACGGTTACACCTGTTCGGCCGGAAGCCGTGCATATCCGCGCGGTATATGACAGATTGCAGGAGGGCGGAGCGTTCTCTCTGTCTTTGCCCGACGCTGTTTTTGTTTCGGACGGCCGAACTTGCGGCTGCGTCCACCCGTCGGTATCGGTCGGAGAGCCGTTTCGCGGGAACATCCGCGAGGGAACCACGGTGTGTGCCTCGGAAGGGTTTGCATTTCTTTTGTCGACGAAACAAATCACCGTCAACGAAATCGCGGATTCTTTCGGAAATATTTACAAAATATCAATACAAGCAGACCTTCGTTCTGCTATAATTGACGGGGAGTTGTTTTATCGTTCCCGCGAAGACGGGGACGCATATCGGTACGGCGGAATGAACCGTAAGGTAAAAAAACTGTACCGTGACAGACACGTGAGTGCCGATAGGCGTCACCGTTTGCCGCTGGTGTGCGATGAGGACGGTATTGTCTGGATTCCCGGTTTTCCCGTGCGTGACGGAGGGAAGGGTGTGCCGTCGGATTCATTGTATCTCGCGTTTTTCGTCGCTTCGTCTTTTCCCGAACGATGAATTTTTCTATGAAAGAAAGGCTTGGTTAATACTTGAATGAAGGCTAATTTCAGAAGTGTTCTGTTTCTTCTGTTGGTTGTGGTTGCGGTGATTGTTGCCGTGTCCCTGTTTGCGGGCGGAACGAAGCAGGACGACGTGTTTTCTTACAGTGACGTAAAATCGCTGTTTGACAAAGACCTCGTGGTTTCTTTTGACGTGGATAAGAACCAAAAGATGACCATTAAGTCGCTGAAAGTGAAATCGACGGATGACGACGGAAATCCGGTATATGACACCGACGAAAAAGGAAACTACAAATACGAAACGCACACATATCAACTCAGTTATTCTTTCCAGATGCAGGAAATCAACGAACTTGCGGAACGAAACCTGAGCGGAGCGGACGGACGACACAATCTGCAGACTTATAATTTCTCCCCCGTGGGGCAGACGTCGTGGGTGCAGCTGTATCTTCCCTATATCATTATCATTGCCGATTTTGCCATTGTTTGGTTTATTGTACTCCGACAGGCGGGCGGCGGTATGGGAAAGATGAATTCTTTCTCGAAGTCGCATGCCAAAGTGACCTACAACGATAAAAACCCCGTAAAATTTGCCGATGTGGCAGGCGCAGATGAAGAAAAAGCGGAACTGGAAGAAATCGTGGAGTTTCTTCGTGACCCCGCGAAATTCACAAAACTCGGCGCACGCATTCCCCGCGGCGTCCT
>CAKRWK010000198.1 GCA_934417455.1 uncultured Eubacteriales bacterium | reverse complement strand
TATTGTGCTTGCCGCTGCCGTTGACGCCTTCGAAGGGCTTTTCCGCCAGCAGGCACACAAGGCCGTGGCGGGAGGCCACCTTCTGCATAATCTCCATGGTCAGCTGGTTATGGTCGGTGGCGATGTTGGTCGTCGTGTAGATGGGGGCAAGTTCATGCTGTGCCGGGGCGACCTCGTTATGCTCCGTTTTGGCGAAGATACCGAGTTTCCAGAGTTCCTCGTTGAGGTCGGCCATGAAGGCGGCAACGCGGGGTTTAATGACGCCGAAATAGTGGTCGTCGAGTTCCTGCCCTTTCGGGGGCTTGGCACCGAAGAGCGTGCGGCCGCAGAACATGAGGTCGGGGCGCTTGTCGTACATGGCCTTATCGACAAGAAAATACTCCTGCTCGGGGCCGACGGACGTGCGCACGCACTTGACATCGGTATTGCCGAAAAGGCGCAGGATGCGCATGGCCTGTTTGTTCAGCGCCTGCATGGAACGGAGCAGAGGCGTTTTTTTATCCAGTGCTTCCCCGCCGTAGGAACAGAAGGCGGTCGGGATACAGAGCGTTTTATCTTTAATGAAGGCAAAGGAGGTGGGGTCCCACGCTGTATAGCCGCGGGCTTCAAATGTGGCGCGCAGACCGCCCGAGGGGAAAGAGGAAGCGTCGGGCTCACCCTTGATGAGTTCTTTGCCCGAAAACTCCATGATGACGCCGCCGTCGGGCGACGGGGCGATGAAACTGTCGTGCTTTTCGGCGGTAATGCCGGTCAGGGGCTGGAACCAATGGGTGTAATGCGTGGCGCCGTGCTCTACGGCCCAGTCCTTCATGGCGTCGGCCACGGCGTCGGCCACCTCGCTGTCAAGGCGCGCGCCTTCGTCAATGGTGTGTTTCAACGAATCGTAGACCTTGGAGGGCAGATTCGCACGCATGACTCTGTCGTCAAATACGAGACAGCCGAAAAAGTCGGATACGGTAGACATGTTCTGAATCTCCTTTGTTTTCGGAATCAAAAAATAAAAAAAGCGAAGGCGCCGCGGAAAAAACCGAGACGCCTTTGTCTTGACGGGGATTATTATACACACCTCTTTCCCGTTTGTCAAGGGGGTTGTCGAAAAAAGGCAAAATTTTTCTATGACCGACCCACGACATAAGGAAGGGGGGAACACGCGGATGTTGCGTTTTCAGCGGGAGGGACTCTGCGCGCGCAGAGCGTCCGCCATGGCGGCGGCAGCACAGACAATCATGTCTCTTGCCGGGCGGTCAAGACCGCGGAATACATCGCCGAGGGCGGATGTCGTTTCTTTTTTTACAATGTGCAGTGCGTCCGACAGCACCGTGTCCGCGGACAGGTCAAGCGCGTTCAGAATGGCGAGAAAGGTTTCGAGCGACGGCAATTTTTCCCCGCGTTCAATCGCCCCGGCGTAATTGACGCTGATGCCGACGGCTTCCGCGAGGTCGGCCTGCGTCATTTTCTTTGTTTTTCTTTGTTTACGTATATGCAGGCCGATGCTGCTGTAATCCGACATAGCGTTCTCCTTTTGTAAATGCAGGTTTACTTATTCGTCCGTATGCCCGACGCCGAGCCCCTGATATTCGTCAAGAAACCACTCGGCCGTTTTCTGCATAAACAGCGAAACTTCGCGGTCACGGAAGGCAAATGTGACGGTGAGATTGCCGAAATAGTCGTCGACAACCAGTGTACGAAGCACCAGTTTCCGGGGTTCTGTCCACAGCGCGGCGGACAGAGATTTGTACCCTTCCCCCTTCGGCGTGCGGATGCGGCGGCCGGAATAGTGCGTTTCGGGAAAACGGTGGGCAACGTAGGTGCCGAGGCCGAACGGAATCTCTTTCTCCTCTCCGCGGGCGAAGAAACGGAAGGTACCTGTCATTCCCTCCATGTCCAGGCGGAAGCGTTCGATACCCATGGGATTTTCGTCCATATGATAGGTTTTTCCGACGAAGTCCGCCACGCGGGGCGAGGTCGTTTCTCCGAGTATCGACAGCGTGAGAGCGAGGTGCGCCGTGTGTTCGCGCAGGTGACGGCAGGCCGCCTCATCCTCGGGAAGGTGAGACGGAATACGCCCTTCGGCGGCCGGCCGGACAAGGTAACGGAAGAACAGGTCGGCCAGCAACTGATAGCCGCACGCGCCGCCCTGCTCGTCGGATATGGCGGCGAGAAGGAACCCGGTATCGGGCGAGCACAGGCAGACCTGCCCGCCCATGCCGCGGAAGGCAAAGCAACCGTCGGGCAGGCACCATATCTGATAGCCGTACCCGTAGCCGTTCATAAGGTCGAGGTGTCCCTCCGTGTTGTTGTCCACCTGCTTTTTGGTGGCGGCGCGGACGAAGGCCTCGGACAGGAGTTGTTTTCCGCCTACGCGGCCGCCGTTCAGGTAAAGTTGGCCGAGGCGGGCAAGGTCGCGCAGGGTGCACTGCACGCCGGAACCGCCCCACGAATAGCCGTCGGGGGATTCGACGCACCACGCATCCTCGGAAAAGCCGCAGTCCCGCAGGCATTTGTCTTTCAGATAATCGAGGTATTTCTGCCCCGTCAGCCGCTCGACAATGACGTCGAGGATGAAGGAGCCGGAGGTATCATAGTTGAAGTAGGTGCCCGACGGATGGTCGGGGGCGGTGGTGAAGAAACTGTCCACCCAGTCGTCGCGGCGCGGCGAATAGGTGTTGCCGCCCGAAAAACAGGTGCGCATGGTGAGAAGGTCGTCGACGGTCATATTTCTGACCCACGGGTGCATATCGGG
This sequence comes from uncultured Eubacteriales bacterium, assembly GCA_934417455.1. GTDB lineage: Bacteria > Bacillota > Clostridia > Oscillospirales > CAG-272 > UBA1740. Next base: position 234 of record CAKRWK010000198.1, on the reverse strand, counting down.
ACGTTCTTTTTCCGGGAAAAACTTCAGAATTTTGTCGTCCGGACGGATACGTCCTTCGTCCATCAGGCAACCGATGGCGGTGGCGGCAAAAGATTTGCTCGTGGAATACATTCGGTGAAACGCATCTTTGTCAAAGGGCGACAAATAGCCCTCCGCTCCGATGCGGCCGCCTCTCGCCACCAAAAGGCCGTGCGATCCGAAACGGCGGTTTTCGAGTTCGCGGAACATGGCTTC
>CAKRWK010000197.1 GCA_934417455.1 uncultured Eubacteriales bacterium | reverse complement strand
GCGGCATTTTATGCTATACTTCCCGTGGTTTCCGCAAGGGAACCCGCAGGAGTGCCACAACGGTGGCGGTTGCTTCCTCTCATTTTGAGGGGAGGACTTTTTCTCCCTTCAAGGTTTTTGAGGGGAGGTGATAGCATTGTATATTACGTTGACGGAATTGTTGATGTTAATAACCGTACTTATCGCATTCGCCGAGTTTTTTCGGCGAAAATAAAAAGATAACCGCCTCTGCTACCAACGGAAAAGCGGTTATCTAATCACTTGACGTAGGAGGCAACCGTCATCGGTGCTCCTGCGTTATTATTATACACGAATGTCCGGAGAATGTCAAGGGTTCTCCGGATTTTTCTTGACATTCGCGGCATTTTATGCTATACTTCCCGTGGTTTCCGCAAGGGAACCCGCAGGAGTGCCACAACGGTGGCGGTTGCTTCCCGACATTCGGGAATGCTGCAATCTTTTTTGCCTTCCCGGTGAGGGGAGGTGGTGAATATGTACATAACGCTGGAAGAACTGTTCTTAATGGCAGGTTTCATTCTCGCATTACTGTCGTTTATTGACCAACATAAAAAAAGATAACCGCCCTATGTCTTCCCCAAGCGAGAGCGGTTATCGTTCATAGCCGGAAGCAACCGTCATCGGTGCTCCTGCGTTATCATTATACACGAGTTTTCGGAGAATGTCAAGCATTTTCCGATTTTTTCTTTTCCGGGCGGGGGTCAGTTTCCGTTTTCGTCGAGCACGGTGCCGCGCTCGTTCCATGTGACGCGGAAGGTGACGGCGACGCGACGGCAGTCGAACGCGGTGTCGCAGACGACGTCGGCCTCGTCCGTCGAAAAGCGACGCGGTGTCTCCGTAAACATATCGTCCGTCACGGGGACATGATAAAACCGCAGAATGCGCGCGACCGTGCGGCGGCCGCCGACAATGTTCGTGCGAAGTTGGCGGATGTCGGTCGCCGGGTCGCCGCGTAGCCACTCGAGCGCCGCTTCCTCTCCGTCGTTGCCGATGACCTCCACGCCGATGCGTCGGTGCGGCCGCAGGGTCAGTATCAATGTTTTGCCCGCTTTCAGCAGAACCTTGTCGCCCGAACGGTAAACGCCGACGGTGCGGATATCCTCATAGCCGAACGCTGCCACGCGGAAGAAATACAGAAACGAAAACACGGCGAGCGCCGCCGTCAGCACGGCCATCGGGAAATAACCGAGCGGCAGTCCGGAATTCTTTGACGCGACAACGGACAGCACCGACAGCGCGGCCGGCGGCAGAACCGTCAGAAACAGCGGCGCTTTGGTGCGGGACAGGTAGAGGTGGTTCATGTTTTTTGTGTTCCTTTGCGAAAATATCGTTTTCTTTCATCTTTCATTGTACACGAAGGCGTGGCAAATGTCAACCGATTTTCCGAAAATCGTCCGCCGCCCTATTGACAGCGTACGAAAAATATGATATACTGTAAGCGTCAAAGGGAGAAATCCTTATATCCGTCAGAATGTGCCGAGAGCCCGCGCGGTGCCCGGCATATGAAAAAGACTTTTGCTGTCACCGCGGCGAGAGTCTTTTTTTGTCCCTACGGCCGGTACTTTCCTTCCTCCCAGACAAAAATCATATCCGAAAAGGAGACTCCACCATGCAAATTCTCTACATTGCTCTCGGTATCGTGTTGTTCCTTCTTCTTCTCGTCGGTGTGACCGGGTACCTGAAAGCGCCCCCGGATACCGCCTATATCATCTCCGGTCTCGGCAAAAAACGGATTCTTATCGGTAAAGCCGGTTGGCGCGTGCCTTTCTTTGAAAGGGTCGACCGCCTGTCGCTGCGCGTCATGCAGGTGGATGTCAAAACGTCCGAGGCCGTGCCGACCAACGAATTTATCAACGTCACCGTCGACGGTGTCGCCAACATCAAAATCTCCTCCGACCCCGAGTTTCTGAACCGTGCCGCCGAGGCGCTCCTCGGCATGAACCGCGCCGAACTTGTCAGCCTTGGCACCCCGGTGCGGGAAGGTAACATGCGCGAAATCGTCGGCTCCGTCGGCCTCAAGGAAATGGTGCAGGACAGACAGGGTGTTGCCAAGAAAATCACGGAAAATGTCGTACCCGATATGCAGAAATTGGGTATAGAAGTTGTCAATTTCAACATTCAGAACTTCAAGGACGCCGCCGGTACTATTGAGAACATGGGTATCGACAACGTCGAACAGATCCGCAAAAATGCGCAGATTGCCAAAGCCAACGCACAGCGCGACATCGCCATTGCCACCTCGAATGCCCAACAGGAAGCCAACGCCGTCAAGGTCGAGGCCGAAAAGAAAATCGCCGAGCAGGACGCCGCCTTGGCTGTACAGCAGGCCGATATGAAGGTCAAGGCCGACACGAAGAAGGCCGAGGCCGACGCCGCGTATGCCATCCGCGAGCAGGACCAGAGAAAAATCATTGAGGTTGCCAAAACCGAGGCGGACATTGCCCGCCGCGACAAGGAAGCCGAACTGGCCGAAAAAGACATCGCCATCCGCGAGCGCGAGCTTGACGCGAACGTCCGCAAGCAGGCCGACGCGCTGAAATACCAGTCCGAAAAACAGGCCGAGGCCGACCTTATCCGCCGTCAGCGCGACGCCGAGGCGCAGGCCTACGAGGCCATGCGCGCTGCCGAAGCCAAGAAGGCCGAGGCCGAAGCGCTCCGCTATTCCATGGAGCAGGAAGCCGAAGGTATCCGCGCCAAGGGTCTTGCCGAAGCCGAAGCCATCGAAAAGAAGGCCGAAGCCCAGAAGAAGATGGGCGAGGCGTCCGTGCTCGAAATGTACCTTGCCGCTCTGCCCGAGGTGGTTAAGAATGCCGCTCTGCCGCTGACCAGGACCGATAAGATTGTCATGTACGGCGACGGCAACTCCACGAAAGTGGTGCGCGACGTCATGAACAGCGCCGGCCAGATTATGGAAGGTATGAAAGAAGCGACGGGTATCGACATCGGAGCCCTCATAGCCGGC
>CAKRWK010000196.1 GCA_934417455.1 uncultured Eubacteriales bacterium | reverse complement strand
AAACACGATACCTGTATCAGGAACTCGTAGAAACGGATAAAATGCCGCACGACCGCCATAATCTCGATTTGTTTCATCAAATCGTATTCTTTCAGCTTTTTCTCGGCGCGTTGCAGATAGAAACGCAACTGATTTTTGTCCTTTGCCTCGATAATTTTTTTGTAGATTATCTCAGCCGCCATATTCACGTCGTAAGGATCTAAAATCATATATCCGTCGAGTTTCGCTTCCAAATCGTATACCGCCGTCGGCGTAACCGAATTTGCAAGCAACGTCGTGGTATAATACGGCGCGAACGCCTTGACAATATCGTCGTATGTATTCACGAAATCGAGAACAAACGTCTTTTTCTCAAACGGCGGGCAGATACGGTTCAGGCGCGACAACGTCTGCACCGCATTCACACCGCGCAACTTCTTCAAAACGTACATTGCACAAAGTTTCGGTTGGTCGAAGCCCGTCTGATATGGTGGTCGTACCATTTTCATACTCATTATGCCGTAAGGAAGAAAGAATGTCAATATTCGACATGGCGGTGCTAAAAGCGGCCGTCACTCTTCTTTTTTTCCATATCCCGTTTTTCCTCTTTACATTTGCTTCGGTTTTGTGATATAATAAAAGCGACTTTTCCATGATAAGGAATAAAAAATTATGTTATCGAAAGTATGCAGCAGCGGGATATTCGGCATTGACGGTTTTGAAGTGACCGTGGAATGCAGCGGGTGGGACAGGATTCCGCATTTTGATTTGGTGGGACTGCCGGACGCGGCCGTGAAAGAGGCCAAAAACCGGGTGCAGTCCGCCTGCGAAAACAGCGGCTTTATGTTCCCGCCGCTTGACCTTGTGGTCAATCTGGCGCCGGCCGACCGGAAAAAGGAAGGCTCGGCGTTTGACCTTGCCATTCTTTGCTCGGTTTTGCAATGCGACGGCGTGATTCCGCCGAAGGTGGATTTTTCGGACAAGTGCATTGTGGGCGAATTGTCGCTGTCGGGCGATGTCCGCCCGGTGGGCGGCGTTCTCTCCATGTGCGTCTCTGCAAAGGAGGCGGGGAAGCGGGAAATATATGTCCCGCAGGACAACGTCGGTGAGGCGTCCGTGGTGGACGGCATCGCCGTTTACGGCGTGAAAAACGTCCGCCAACTGGTGGCGCATCTGCGCGGTGATATGCCGATGACACCCGCCGTAGCGACGGCACACGACGCCTTGCTCGGCCGTCATATCGGAGAAGGGGATTTTTCCGATGTGCGGGGGCAACTGAAAGCCAAGCGCGCACTGGAAGTGGCGGCCGCCGGGGGACATAACATCCTGATGATAGGCCCGCCCGGTTCCGGCAAATCCATGTTGGCCAAGCGTCTGCCGACCATTCTGCCGGACATGACCTTTGATGAGGCGGTGGAGACCACCAAAGTATATTCCGTGAGCGGCCTTCTGCGGGGTAATCTGGTGACCGAGCGGCCTTTCCGTGCGCCGCATCATACGGTCAGTCCCGTCGGTCTTATCGGCGGCGGCACAAATCCCCGCCCGGGGGAAATTTCGTTGGCGGATAACGGAGTGCTGTTTCTTGACGAACTTCCGGAATTTCCGAAGTCGGTGACGGAGGCGCTCCGCCAGCCGCTTGAGGACGGCACGGTCACCGTGACCCGCGCGGCGGGGAAGGTGACATATCCGGCATCGTTTATGCTCGTCTGTGCCATGAACCCGTGTCGTTGCGGATATTTCGGCGACCCGAAACATAAGTGCACCTGCACGCCTGCGGCCGTGCAGAAGTATCTCGAACGAATCAGCGGCCCTCTGCTTGACAGAATTGATATTGAAATCGAACTTCCGTCCGTGTCCTTTGCGGAGATGTCGGATGGTACGGTGCGCGCGGGCGAAACATCTGCCGCCGTTCGTGAGCGCGTCAACGCCGCCCGTCATTTTGCCGAAGAGCGCCTGCGCGCCGCCGGCGACCGGCCGGGCATGCTGAATGCCAACCTCACCCCGGCCGGCATCCGTCGGTACTGCACGCCGGATAAAGAGGCACAAACCCTTCTCGGCGAGGCCTTTGAGTCCCTCGGCCTGTCCGCCCGCGGTCACGACCGCATTCTCCGTGTGGCGCGGACGATAGCCGACCTGGATGGTGCCTCTGTCATCGGGGCAGACCACATAGCCGAAGCGATAATGTACCGTTCCCTCGACCGCAAATACTGGCGGCGATGACGAAAAAAGCACATAAGCGCCGAAATCCCTCTTTGACGTACGCTTGTACGCCCGGCAGAGGGATGTTCGGGCACTTCTGTATCTTTTTTCGTACTTTGTGCGTTTTTACAGGCGCCCTTGGCGAACGCTCATCTCGGGCGGCATATTTTCTGTTTTTCTGCGCTTTTTAATAAAAACCGTGGCGGACATTGTGTCCGCCACGGCCTTTTGTTTATTCGCTTTTTTTGTCGTTTTCGGGTTCGGCGCTGTCTGCCGGGGGTTCGATTTCACCTTCGGGAGGGAAGGCCGGTATGTCCGTCTGTCGACGGAACAGCCTTTTTAAGAAGGCGAGCAGGCCGGGTGCCTTTTCTTTGAGAAACGGCAGGATAACACTGCGCCCGAGGTAGAGCAGGGCACCGACAAACAGGGTGCTCAGCACGGCGGTGACTTCGCCGTACCGTGTGCGGAGCATGGCGTACATGTCCTCCACGGCGGCGCGTTCCGCCTCCGTACAAAGCGAGAGGTCGGCGCCTTCGACGGCGGCAAACGCCTGCACGGACGTGCATCCGACAAGGCAGAGCGCCGACGCGCAAAGGCAAAGCAGGAGAAGCGCGAGTATGTTCTTTCTTCTGTTCATAGCCGTCACTCCACGCCGCACTGTGCGGCGATTTCTTCCACGCGGTCAAAGAGCGCGCCGACGTCGCCGATCAGCGAATTGAGCCGTTCTACGATAAAAAGCGGAAGCGCGTCGAAAGCGGCTTTCATTTCGGCGGCGGAAAGCCCCTTTCCGCCGTCCGAAACGGGCG
>CAKRWK010000195.1 GCA_934417455.1 uncultured Eubacteriales bacterium | reverse complement strand
CGGCATAATAGAGACGGCCTTGTCCGACGTTCTGCTGCCCCTTGTCAGCGCCATGTTTGCGTTTGCGCTTCTTTCCACCGTCGGTGGCGGAACCGTCCATCGGATAGCGGAGCGGCTCCGTCATATTTTCATGTGGGTGACGGGGGTGTGCACCGCCTGCTTTTCCGCCGCGATGGCCATGCAGACAACCCTCGGCACCGCGGCCGACAGCGTTGCCATGCGCGCCGCAAAATATACGGTTTCCGGCATGGTGCCCATCGTCGGAAACACGGTGTCCGGGGCGCTTTCCACGCTTGCCTCCGGTCTCTCGTTTGTTCAGAGCACCGTCGGTGTCGGAACGGTATACGTCCTTCTCCTTCTTCTTTTGCCGCCGTTCGTCCGCTTGCTTCTGTATCGGCTGTGCCTTGATCTTGCCGTTACGTTCCTTTCGTTTTTCGGTTCGCAGATTGCCGGTGGACTTTCCGCTTTCCGCAGTGCCGTCGATACGTTGCTTGCCACCGTGGCATTCTCTGCCGTTCTCTTTATTCTGCAGGTCGTTCTTTTTATGAAGTGCGGCATTGCGCTTTTTTCATAGGTAAATGCGAATGAAAAGTTACATATTATTTATATTCAGTCTTTGCGCCGTGCTTTCGGTGCTGTCTATGATTCCCGTATCCGAAACTCTCGAAAAAACAAAAAAGACCGTTTTTTCCGTCATTCTCATGGCGGCACTGGCCGTGCCGCTCGCTTCCGTTGTTCCGGACGCTCTGCACCTTCTGTCATCTTTGCCGGACGGAGTCGCCCCCTTCGACAGCACGCCCGCTTATGCCGAACGGGCGGAAGCGTCGTTTGCCGCCGGAATTGCCGCGGCGGTTGCGGAAGAATTTTCTCTCCCTGCGTCCGATGTGCGTGTCACACTGTCGGATTTTGATTTTTCGGCCATGTGCGCCGGACGGGTCAACGTGTTTCTTTCGGGTGTCGCCGTTTACGGCGATGCACCGGGGATACGGCGCTATATAGAAAAGGAAGGATGGGGAACCGCCGATGTTACCGTTGAATTCGGATAGTGCGTTTGTTTCGTTTCTGAAGAAGACCAAAGGGGTGTGGAAAGCGGCGCTTTGTGTTGTCGTTGCCTGTGTACTTCTCTTTGCCGCGCGGCAGAGCACCGCAGGCACAAAAACGCAGAAAACGGCGGCATCCGATTCTTCCGAAAGTTACACGGCGGCGCTGGAAGCGCATGTCGCGGACGTCTGTTCTTCCGTGCGCGGGGTGGGCAAATGCCGCATTATGATAACATTGGAAAGAGGAGAGGAAAAGCTATATCAAGGCAGCACCGTACGTACGTCAACTCCGCCCCGCGTGCAGGCGGTGACCGTGATTTGCGAAGGGGCCGATTCCGATGAGGTACGTCGGAATCTGACTGTCATGTTATCGTCCATGTTCGACATAGGAACCAACCGTGTCTGCATTCTCCGCCTGAAAAAATGAGAAAAAGGGGAATATATGAAAAAGTTCCGTCATAGGTTATACCAGTCCGAAAAAAAGTGAAAAGTGAGGAGACACCAAATGAAAACCGAACGCTTGAAAAAATTCTTTCGGAGCAAATCCGGGAGAAGCGTGATTATCGCCATGTCAGTTTTACTCATCGGTCTGGCGGTATATCTCAACTACCGGTGGTTCTATGATCCGCTCGGTGCCATCGGTTACGGCAAGAACAACATGCAGGACCAGTATAATGATTCGCAGACGACCGGCGGCGACGCGAAGACAGAAGAAAACTCTTATTTCACGTCGGTTGCTTTGACCCGTCAGCAATCCCGTGATGAAGCCATCGATGTGCTGAAACTTGTCACGGAAAGTGAGGATGCCGATGAGGCATCCAAGGCAGCCGCTGCGGAGAAAATCTCCAAGATTGCCGTCAACATCCAGAACGAGACGAACATCGAAAATCTTGTCAAAGCCAAGGGCTTTGAAGAGTGCATCGCCATTATCGGCGACGACAGCGTCAGCGTCATCGTGAAAGCAGAGACCCTGCAGGCCGCCGAGGCCGCGCAGATTCTCGCCATTGCTTACGAAACGACGGGCATCTCTCCCGAAAACATCAGCATCATCAACAAAAAGTAACGGCTTGTCCGAAAAAAGTGCCGACGGTTTTTCTGCCGATGAGAAAACCGCCGGCATTTTTCATGCCTGACAAAAACTCGCTTTTTCTTTTTTAGAAATTTATTGCTTTTTTTCTCCATGAGTGATATAATTGTGTGCGATAAAACATCGTCGAAGATATTCGACAGAAAAGAGAGTGCATATTATGTTAAAAGGTTTGCCCAAAATTGTCAGCCCGGCGCTTTTGAAGATTCTTTGCGAAATGGGACATGGGGATGAAATTCTCATTGCCGACGGAAACTTTCCGAGTGAGAACTACGGAAAGAGAGTTGTTCGCGCCGACGGAATCGGCGGTGCCGAGATGCTCGACGCCGTGTTGTCATTGATACCGCTTGATACGTATGCAAATGAGAATTTTATGCTGATGCAAACGACAAACGGGGATCCCACGCCTGCGATATGGAAAGAATATGACGCTATTGCCGAAAAACGGGACAAAAACGTCCGAAAAACGGAAATCGAACGTTATGCGTTCTATGAGCGTGCCAAAAACGCCTATGCGATTATCGCGACGGGAGAGCAGGCCATATATGCCAATATCCTTCTGAAAAAGGGCGTCATTAAAGGTTGAAATTTCGCTACTCGTTTACCGGACAGATTCCACCAAGGACTCGATTCTCACGCGAACGACAGATAGGTTTTGCCTTTCTGTGCGTTCGGTCTTCCGCGGATCTGACAGCCCACCGGGCTGTCATTCAGTACCGCTCTCCCTTTGAGCCCTCTCTCCTCACCAAAGAAAGCACCTCCGTGAAAACGGAGGTGCTTTCTTTGGTGGACCATCAAGGACTCGAACCTGGGACCGACCGGTTATGAGCCGGCTGCTCTAACCAACTGAGCTAATGGTCCGTTC
>CAKRWK010000194.1 GCA_934417455.1 uncultured Eubacteriales bacterium | reverse complement strand
GACGGAGGTATTTGTCAAGGGGTTTTCCGGATTTCTTTCACTCTTTTTGCGCTTTCTTGGTTGAAAAAACGGTTTTGAGGGGCGGTGGTGCACGACGGGGGCGTTCCGGGCGCGCCGAAAAACACGGGGCAGGGCAGGACGGTTCGGTGGCGTTTTGGGGCAAACTGCACGTTCCGTCATATATTTTCGCGGGATGGCGGGTTGGGAAAATCCTCCTTTTCATTATATATATAGCTGTTTTTCCTGTTTTCGGCAGGAACCGAACGGTAAAACCGTCGCTGTTTTTTTGAGCAAGTTGCACAAAGATAATCGTTTTTTTTGTGCAAAACGGAGAAATTGTGCATTGCACACAAAAAAATATTGCATTTGCATTGTTTTTTAGATAAAATATTGTTCGTAAGAGGTACCCCGCGGCCATAAGGGTACGCAGTAAGAAGCGCAGACGCTTTTTGCAAAAAAACAGATGGCGGAAAGGCTACATATGAAAAAAGCATGGAAACTCCTCGTTCTCCTTTGCCTTGTGGCCGGCCTTTGCTTCGCTCTCGCCTCCTGCGGTGAGACGGATCATACCGAGCATACGTGGGACAAAGGAACCGTAACGAAGGCCGCAACCTGCACGGAGAAAGGTTCAATGATCTACAAGTGTACGGAATGCGACGAAACCAAGATGGAGGAAATCAAGGCGCTCGGCCATGACTTCAAGACCGAGTTTTCCGGTGACGACGAAAATCACTGGCACGAATGCTCCCGCTGTGGAGTGCGCAACGGCGAAGCGGCGCATACGTATACCGCCGACCCCACGTCTCCCGACTACAAACCCGCTACCTGTTCCGTCAACGGTCAGGCCGTGATGGTTTGCGAATGCGGCAAGACGGAATACGCCCCGATTCCCGCGACCGGCGAGCACGTGAAGAGCGACACGCTGGCATGGGATGACGAAGAGCATTACTATCCCTGCGTGGGCTGCGGCCTGCATATGGGTGCCGAAGAGCACACGTGGGTGAAAGGCAATGAGACCGGCCTTTCCGCCGAATCCTGCGCGGACGGTGAAAGAGTCGACACCTGCGAATGCGGCGCGGAAAGACATGTTCCCATCGCGTCTCCCAAGGCACACACGTGGACTTACGTCCTGAACACCGAAGAGCATACGCTGACGGCGACTTGCTCCGCCTGCCACAAGACACTGGAGCACACCACTTTGTTTGTGGAGGACTATTCCGAAAAGAACGTCGGTGACAAAGCGGCGTCCAGCGCGTCACCCGGATCCGTTATCCGCGAGGACGAGGACGGCAACCTGTACGCTTACCTCATTCACGACGCCGGTGGCAACACCGCCTTCAACGTTACTCCGTCGAACCGCACGGTGACCGAATACATCGGCGCCTCCTTCCAAGTCAGACCGTGGTTCACGGACGGCACGACCGAGCGCAAGTGCGATGCCTTTGAAGCCACCATCAAAGTGGACGGCAATTGGAACGACGGCTTTGCCGGCCTGACCTATGCGACGGACGGCACCATGAACATCGCGGGCGTGCAGACAGATATGGTCGTTGCCAAAGACGTCTGGTACAGAATTACCTACATTTATCAGAAATCCACGGGCGTTCTCACCGTGATGGTGGACGACGGAACCCGCGTCTTTGTCGGTTACGGCAAATCGAATACCGGCTACCTGCACACAAGTGCGAAAACCATTGACTACTGGCACTTCAAAGTCGGCAGCAGCCAGGCTGTCTGCCTTGACGACCTCATGATTTTCAATTCCGATGCGGCAGCGGCCGAAGCGCACGTACATGCATGGAACGACGGCACCGTCACCACCGAGCCGACCTGTGTTCCCGGCGAAAAGACCTATACCTGCACCATCTGCGGTGCAACCAAGACCGAAGAAGTGGCCGCAGTGAACAATCACACGTCCGGTACGGACTATATCCGTTCGGACGAAAAGCCCGATGTCCACTGGCATGAATGCACCGTTTGCCACAATCCCTGCGGCGAAGAAGCGCACGACTGGAGAGAAGTCTCTCGCGTCGAACCGACGGCTACTTCCAAGGGAAGCGCTACATCCGAATGCATTTGCGGCGCACAGAAAACGGAAGAACTCGAGGCTTTGCACCACATCAACGAGAACAAATGGTCGTACGACGACAATCAGCACTGGCATGATTGCACCGACGAAGGCTGCACCGACCCGAAAGTCGGTCTGTCAGCCCACGACTGGAAAGTCAAGACCGTGAATAAACCCGCTACCTGCACCGAGGACGGCGAATCCGTCTTTGTCTGCTCCGTCTGCGGCAAGGAAAAGACCGAGACGGTTGCATCCGTCGGTCACAGATTCGGCGAAGCCGTTTACAACAACGAAGATTCGACCGTTACTTTCGCCTGCAGCGGTTGCAAAACGAAACACGTCTACACGGTTTCTTCCGTGTATGACAACGATACAAACGCGATGCCCCTGCTCGATAACGCCGGAAAACCTCTTTCCGATACCTCGACGACAAACGGCGTGACCACGACGATCGTGACGGACGAGGACGGCAATAAGTATCTCTCCGTGATGGGCGGTACGGCTTCCGTATACGGCGAAGGCACGGCGCAGTATCAGTACAATTACAGTTACACCGTCACCAAGGGCGCATACAGTTTCGACTACCGTCCCGTCGGCGATAACATCGCCCAGACCAACGTCCGCGTGATTTTCCGTAATACAAACGGCACGGGCAGCGGCAGATTCCTTGAATTCCTCGGCATCTACGGCGACAGCATCCGCGTCTCCGGCAAGGAAGTTGCCAAACTCGACGCGTCGAAGATGACGAACTTCCGTGTGGTGTTTGAACTTATCGCTCCTGCCGCAGGCGTAACGACGGGAACCGTCGCCTGCACGCTGTACGTGGACGGCATCGAAATCACGACGACCACCATCACGAACACGCTGACGGACAACAAACTGACGACACTCTATGTGACGGGCAGCGTCGGCGCCGGCAACGGTTGCTATTATGACAACCTGTTCCT
>CAKRWK010000193.1 GCA_934417455.1 uncultured Eubacteriales bacterium | reverse complement strand
TCGGCTCCGGCGCGTCCGTCGGCTCCGGCGCGTCCGTGGGTTCCGGCGCGTCCGTGGGCTCCGGCGCGTCCGTGGGTTCCGGCGCGTCCGTCGGTTCCGGCGGCGCGGTGGGCAGTATCGGCTCGATGCGGACGCCCATGAGGATCACATTGGAGATACAATCCGTGGTATAGGTGTCAAATTCGCCCCAGATGAAGATATACGGATCGTCCTCCGTGCCGCTTCCCCTGCGCAGATACGGCGTGTCCACCGGCGTAAGCGCCTCCGGGTCGCTTTCGGTCTGCGACGGGAGGCTTCCGGAATAAACGCTGTAGCCGTCCATGGCGGCGCGTTCCTTTTCTTCTGCTTGCGCAAGGATTCTCTCCCGTTCGGCGACGCGCTCTTTTTCCTGCATGGCAAATATGGCCGCTTGGGTCTGATTTTCGCGGATGTATGCGATGGCGGCCGTCGGCGTCATTCCGTCCACCGGATAGGCACGAAGAAATTCCGTCAGTGCCCGCTTTTCGCTTTTCGCTTTTCCGGCGGACGTCAGGCAGAGCACAGCCAACACAAGGCATACGCCGCCGATGATGAAAAGCAACGGCGAGAGAATGAACGCGAGCCCGCCGCAAAGCAGGCCGAGAAACAGTGCCGCAAGGCCGATGCCGCCCCAAGGACGGAACGCTTTTTTCGCATAAGCGTTCATGCGTACCAATTCTTCCGCGCGGACGTGCGGGAATGGAAACGTCCCTTCGGCGGTCGGCGCATCTGCGCTTTTCAGCGTGGAACGCAGAGCCTCGGCCGCACGGTAGGACTTCTCCGCGCCGCGGATGTCATCCTGCGTCGGCACTTCCGGGCCGAACGCCGCTCTGGCCGCGCGATATTCTTTTTGCGCTCCGGTAAGAATTTCTTTCTGCTCGGCTATCTGCGCGTTCAGGTTGTCTATCGCTTCGTTCATCTGCGATTTGCGGACGGCGTCTTCCGCCTGTCGCAAAGCCTCCGTCGCCGGTGTCAGTTCGGCCTCTTTGGCCTCCCGTTCATCTGTCAGCCGTTCGGCTTGCGCATCTGCTTCTTCCGCGCGGGTGATTTCTACGGTGCACTGCGTGTTTCTCTCGGACAGGTCGCCGATTTCGCCGCGCCCGCCCTTCTTAAAGAGAACCTTCCGCTCTTCTTCAATGAGAGCAACGGCCTCATCCACCTGCCCGAGGTCGCCGTCCGTTCCGGAGAGGTCGGACAGTTTGGCCGCTACGCTTTTGTTTTCGTTCTTTCCGGCAAGTTCTCGCTCGGAGAGAAACGCCGTGCGCTCAAATCCGTCCGCGTCAATGCCGAAGAGCGATTCGCCGAGAACCCCTTCTGTCGGCAGAGATGTCCCTGTATCCTCGTCGAACAGAGCCACCGCGTCGGTAGCAGCCTTCTGTCCGAACGTCCGTTCCACGCGGTAGGTGTGCCCGCCGGACGTGAAAACCATAGACCCGGCGGCGCTTTCTTCGCCCCACGGCAGATAATGTTTTCTGTCGTTTTCCTCGATATTTTGCCGCCTTGTGTCGGGAAATCCGTAAAACATGGCGCGGATGAAGGCGGCCAGCGTGCTTTTTCCGTATCCGTTTTCTTCGCAGAGGATGTTCAGTCCGTCGTCGAACGTGAACGTCCGGTCGCGCAGGGTGCCGAAACGGCGTACCGTACATCTGATGATTTTCAAAATCACTTTCCCCCTTGCAAAGCATACAGGCCGCAGGCCAGAATTTCGGCTTTTTCTTCTTCGGTGAGGTCACATGCGGCCGTGACCTGTCTCACATATTCGCCTTTCAGCGAACGGTCAAAGGCGTAGTCCTCCGCCCGTATCAAGGGAAGTGCCTCGTCACGTACTTCGAGGCTGTACTGCCCCTCGCCGAATCGCGCGTGCACGGCCGCCGCGTCATAACGCACATCGGGCGGTATCCGTCCGGTAAGCGTCAGGCGGACAAGGTCGTCGCGCGACGTTCCGCACAGAACATCGGCACATGCGTTTTCCACATCTCTTTGTGACAGGCAATCGGATATATCTACCTTCAAATCATACAATTTTCGACCGGGAATCGGCACAAATTGCACAGAATTATTGTCAGAATCGTACAAAACATAGCCTTTTTCACCGGTTTCGTCGTATCCGCGTCCCGCCGGTGTGCCGGCGTAAGCGGCCAGCATTCCGCCCGCGTTGTACTCGACGCGGAAGGTGTGATAGTGGCCGAGGGCGATATAATCTATGTCATGTCCCGCCGCGTCGGAAAGACGGATGGTGTCACCTTCCGTCCGCTCGCCGACGCCGCCGTGCAGAATCACAATGCGCCTCGCGGCCTGTTTTGGCGGCAACTTTTCAAACATATCCGGCGTGAGTTCGGACGCGCCGAAAATTTCCGTATCGCCGAGGGTGTATGCCGTCCATGTTTCCCGGAACATATGAAGGTTTCCGGGCAGGTTCTTTTCTTTTCCGAGCATGTCGCCTTCGTGGTTGCCGGAAAGGGAGAAGAAGGGAATGTCCGGGAAATCGCGGCTAATGCCGAGGGCGGATTCGCGCCACGAGACGGTGACGTTTTCTCTGTCAAAAAGGTCCCCGGCTATCAGCACCGCGACGGCGCCGCGACGGATGCCGTCCTCCGTCAGACGGCGGAACGTCAGCAAAAGTTCCCGCTGTCTCCCCGGAATTTTCTCCGGCGAGAGACGCGCCGTCAGGGGGGAGGCGAGGTGAAGGTCGGCCGTGTGAACAAACAGCATGGCGCTCTCCTTTCGTTTTTGTCAGTCTTCGTCTTTCAGCGTGACTTTTTTCATGCGGACGGCCACTTTCGGGCGATCATTATAATCCGTGGGAATGGCAGCGATTTCGTCGACGACGTGCATGCCGGACATTACTTTGCCAAAAGCGGCGTACTGTCCGTCCAGATGCGGTGCGTCCGCGTGCATGATAAAAAATTGCGACGATGCGGAATCCGGGTCATAGGCTCTGGCCATGGATATGACGCCGCGGGTGTGTTTCAGTGGATTGTCAACGCCGTTTGCGCGGAACTCTCCTTTGATTGTCTTTTTCGCGCCGCCCGTGCCGTTTCCAAGCGGGTCGCCGCCCTGAATCATGAAGCCGGG
>CAKRWK010000192.1 GCA_934417455.1 uncultured Eubacteriales bacterium | reverse complement strand
CAGGATATGACCGTTGACAAAGTCGGAAGCCTCGGAAGCAAGGAACACGGCGGGACCGCCGAGGTCGGAGGCATCGCCCCAACGGCCGGCAGGCGTTTTGGAGACGATGAACGCATCAAACGGATGACGGCTTCCGTCCGCCTGACGTTCGCGCAGAGGCGCGGTCTGTGGCGTGGCAATGTAGCCGGGACCGATACCGTTGCACTGGATGTTATATTCACCGTATTCGGAAGCAATGTTCTTGGTCAGCATTTTGAGGCCGCCCTTGGCTGCCGCATAAGCAGACACGGTTTCGCGGCCGAGTTCGCTCATCATGGAGCAGATGTTGATGATTTTACCGTGACCCATCTTAATCATGGTGGGGATGACGGCTTTGGACACGATGAAGGGCGCATTGAGGTCTACGTCAATAACGGCGCGGAAATCAGCGGCGCTCATTTCGGTCATGGGGATTCTTTTGATGATACCGGCGTTGTTGACGAGAATGTCGATATTGCCGACTTCCTTTTCGATTTTTGCCACCATATCCACCACGGCGGCTTCATCGGTCACGTCGCAGACATATCCCTTCGCGTCAATGCCCTCGGCCTTGTACGACGCAAGTCCGCGCTCGACAAATTCCTGCTTGATGTCATTGAAAACGATTTTGGCACCGGCGGCGTGCATAGCTTTGGCAATGGCAAAACCGATACCGTAAGACGCACCTGTAATGAGAGCAACTTTGCCGTCCAATCTGAAGATGTTCTTTTCCATATTATATCTCCTTTGTAAATAATTATTTGCAGAAATGTGTTTTATCGAAGTTCGCTTGTTTCGATATGGTCCATGTCGTCAAATTCCTGATTTTCGCCGCACATCGCCCAAATGAAGGAATAATTCTTCGTTCCGACGCCGCTGTGAATCGACCAGGAAGGAGAAATCACGGCTTCTTCGTTGTGCATGATGATATGGCGCGTTTCTTTCGGCTCACCCATCATGTGGAACACCGCGTCGTTCGGTCCCATATCAAGGTACAGATACACTTCCATGCGGCGGTCGTGTGTATGACAGGGCATGGTGTTCCAGTTGGAACCGACATCCAGTTGCGTCAGCCCCATCGCCAGTTGGCAGGATTTCATGACTTCGGGGTGAATATACTGATTAATGACGCGTTTATTGCAATCTTCCACGGAACCGCAGGGTACCTTGCGCGCCTTGGTGATGTCGATTTTCACCGTCGGATAAGACATGTGTGCGGGGCAGGACGTAATGTAGAACTTTGCGGGGTTTGCCGGGTCAGCGCTCTTGAACAGCAGGTCGCGGTGTCCGCGGCCGACATAGATGCCGTCACGGGGATTCATACCGTAGACTTTGCCGTCCACGGAAATTGTGCCTTTGCCGCCGATGTTGATACAACCGAGTTCGCGACGCTCAAGAAAATAATCGGCCGCCAGTTCCTTACCGGCTTCCAATCTGAGTTCCAGGTTGACCGGCATCATACCGATAACAATGATACGGTCAGTATGGCTGTATACCATGCGGATATTGTCTTTGGTAAAGAGGTTGGCTATGTGAAATTCCTCTCTCAGTCTGTCGGTTGTGTAATACTTTACGTCTTTTGCGTTAGAGGCGTCTCTGACTTCCATTCCTTTGTTCTCCTTTTTGATGTAATGGCCGAATACGGCAATCTGCGACAGAGCGGCAAACGACAGGGAGCCGTCCTCCAGTCTCTGTTGTTTGAGGCCGGTGAGTGTCACCGACGTGGTTTTTTTCTTTTCAAACGTGACTTCCTGTCCGGCATCGGTCATAGTGAAGTTTGCGTGCACTTTCGTTCCGTCGGAAAAGGCGAGGTCGGCTTCTTTCCAGTATGTATCGTGCGGAAAATCCGCGCGAAGCCACAGAACAACTTTATCCGTTTCGACTTCCGTGCCGAAGTCGACCGTGAATTCAAGGTCTTCCCTGAGTCCGCCGCCCCACGAATGGTAGGGATACCAGCCATGGCCGTGATTCTCCGTCATACCGTCAATAGCATTTCTCTCAAAGAAACACGGGTCCTCCCGCGTCACGAAATTTGCAACCGCGTGCGGATAGTACTTCGCGATGTTATGTCTGTCATAGCAGTTACGGGAAATTTCGCGTTCACCGTATATTTCGTCCTCGGAGGGCTCCCACACGTGCAACCGGTGTTCGTCGCCGGTAAAAGCGTCGGGTGCGTAGCACTTGATTCGCTCCTCCCCAAAGGGAATTTCAAAGTCGAAGGTTTTATCGGGAATATAGACTGTGCTCTCACCCATATGGTCATCCAGCGTCATGGAAATAAATTCTCCGTCCGCCTCGATGCGGATACGGTCGTGTTCGGCATACGTTCCGTGGAAACATTCACGGATGTCCGTTCCGCTTGTGCGGAAGAGGACGTCGCCGTTTTCACGGATGATTTTCAGAAAAATCAAGTCGTTCAACTCCTTCCGCACATATCATACCACATTTTACCGAATAAATCAACCGTTTTTCGGTTTTCTTTTTTATTTTTTGTTTTTTCACACAAGGAAAGGACGCGTCATATACCGTATAACATAGAAAGGAGGCTGTCATGACCGTATATCAACTCTACGCCGCTATTCTCCGCGCCCCCTACCATACGCTGCAAAGAGAGGATGCGTCCTACTACATAAACAAGAGCGGCGATACGCTGTTTCTTCTCTTTGAATGGAGTCACGGAAAGACGGACTGGAAAAACAACCTCGACTTTCCCGCCATACCGTACGGCGATATGAAACGGCGATGGTTTGTTCACCGCGGGTTTCTCCGCGTCTTCAAAGCGCTGAAACCGCAAATAACCTGCGCCCTCGGTGATGCGGAACTTCGTCGCATCTATATCGGCGGTTACTCACACGGCGCGGCGCTGGCCGTTCTCTGCCACGAGTACTGCGTCTTTCGTCGTCCCGACCTTGCCGGACACATCTTCGGTGTCGGTTACGGCTGTCCGCGTGTGATATGGGGGCCTTTGCCTGCGGAGGTCGCCGTCCGATGGCAGATGTTCAGCGTCGTACGGGACGGACGGGACGTGGTGACCCACCTGCCGCCCGCCGCCCTCGGTTTCCGGCATGTCGGCCATCTGCAAACCGTCGG
>CAKRWK010000191.1 GCA_934417455.1 uncultured Eubacteriales bacterium | reverse complement strand
GCCTTGAGCTGTTCGGCCATCTTGTCGGCCTCTTCCTTGGATACACCCTCTTTGATGGTCTTGGGAGCGTTGTCAACAAGGTCTTTCGCATCTTTCAGACCGAGACCGGTGATTTCGCGGACGATCTTGATGACGTTGAGCTTGGAAGCACCGGCAGCTTTCAGGATGACGTCGAATTCCGTCTTTTCCTCGGCGGCGGGAGCGGCAGCGGCACCACCGGCTACGGGAGCGGCGGCAACGGGAGCGGCAGATACGCCGAATTCCTCTTCAAGCGCTTTGACGAGGTCGGCAAGTTCAAGAATGGTAAGGCCCTTGACAAGGTCAAGGATTTGAGTTGTCTTTTCGTTCATTTTTCTATTCCTCCGAAATTATAATTTTGTAATCACGCAGACATTAAGCCTCTGCGGGGGCTTCTTCGGCAGCGTCGCCGCCGTTTTCTTTGTCGATTTTGGCCTGAAGCACATAAGCAAGACCGTAAAGAGAGGACATAAGGCTGCCCATCATCTTCGCAACAAGAACTTCCTTCGACGGCGTATCGGCAAGTTCGTTCACGCCGGCGGCGTCCAGAACTTCGCCTTCCACGAAACCGGCTTTGATTTCAAAACCGTCAATCTTCGAAGCGTACTGCTTGAGGATTTTCGCGGGTGCGATGGGGTCTTCACCCGAAATCGCAATGGCCGTCATACCGTTCAGGTGCTCTTTGATTGCGCCGTAACCGACGAGTTCGCAAGCCCTTCCGGTGAGGGTGTTCTTCATGACAGAGTACTCGACGCCGGCTTTGCGCAGCGCGGTACGGAGTTCGGTGTCATCTGCAACGGTAATGCCCTGATACTTCACAAGCACGCCGGCCTTCGCGGCCTTCAGTTTTTCGGCGAGATCGGCAACGACTTGCTTCTTCTGTTCCAGAATTTTCTGACTTGGCATTTTTCCACCTCCATAAAATTTTCAAATAAAAAATCCTTTCCGGAGCGCAGACTGCCACCGAGAAAGGACGAACGTACATATAAAATATGAAAGTTTGTCGCCTCGGCAGGAAAGCCAAACGCTTTTACCGGAACCTGCTGTCTTAGGATAACGACGATATTATACACGCAAAAGTCTCCTTTGTCAAGTGGTTTTACGCAAAAAAATAAAATATTTTTCGTATACGGTAGAAAACCTATTGATTTTTTTCTCTGTCGGTGGTATACTTAGTGAAAAAGTAAAAAGGAAGGTATATACCATGAAAGTTACCAAGGAAACGCTCATCGGCGATATTCTCGATTTCGATATGGGCACGGCCGAATTTTTCTTTGAAATCGGCATGCACTGTCTCGGCTGTCCGCATTCGAGAGGCGAGTCCGTTGAGGACGCCTGCGCCGTTCACGGAACGGACGCGGACGCGCTGGTCGAAAAAATCAACGCATATCTGGAAAGCAAAAAGGCATGAGCCTCCCGTGTCCTGACGCAAGACTTCGGTCGGCGGCAGAACTCGTGCGGCAGGGGGCCGTGTTCGCCGACATCGGAACGGATCACGCCTACCTGCCGCTTTTTCTTCTCTCCGAGGGAAAAATACGGCGCGCCGTCTGCGCCGACATCGGCGAGGGGCCGCTGGCCACGGCCCGGGCGCATGCCGCGGATACCCCCTATGCCGAAAAAATGACCTTTGTCCTTACGGACGGCCTTTCGGGGCTTAAGGACGAAGGGTTGACTGACATTGCCGTCTGCGGCATGGGCGGGGAACTCATTGCGGACATCATCGGCCGCGCGCCCTTTGTCCGCCATCCGGACATCCGGTTGATTCTTGGCCCCATGACAAGGCAGGAAACCTTGCGCGACGCTTTGGCCGCGTCCGGCTTCTCTGTCGAAAAAAACGTCTATTCTTTCGCGGAAGGCCGCTATTATGTCACCTTTTGTGCGCATTTTGACGGTTTTTCCCGCCGAATCTCCCCGGCCGAAGCCGTACTCGGAGAGGATATAGACGAGCATCTTTGCGACGAAAACTGCATCGGGTATATGACCCGCAAATATACGGCGCTTCTGCGCGCCGAAGAAGGCCGGCGGATGGGACGAATCGACGTCGGCCGTGAACACCCCATGCGCCTCGCCGTCGGTGAATTTCTCACCCGCGCGGGGAGGCCGCCGGTACACGACCCGCAACGAAAGGAGACCCCCGTATGACCGTAAGACAACTTTATACCGTCCTGTGCGCCCGTATGCCGGAATCGGACAGGGAAGAATGGGACAATGACGGCGTCATGTGCGCCCCCGACCTTGACCGAGAGGTGCGTCATGCCGTTGTGGCGCTGGACGTCACGGAAGAAATCGCGGACTACGCGCTAGAGGTCGGCGCCGACCTTATCGTGTCGCACCATCCGCTGATTTTTCATCCCGTCAGAAGCCTGACGGAGGACGACCCCACCGCCCGCAAACTCATGAAACTGTCGGCGGGCGGCGTCGCCGTGTTCTCCTTTCACACCCGCGCGGACAAAGCCGCGGGCGGCGTCAACGACCTGCTCGCCGACGCGCTTGACCTGGCGGATGTCGAACCGTTCGGGGAGGGCGGCCTCGGCCGTATCGGCAATTTTGAGGAGGATATGTCTCTTGAGGAATTTGCCTTTACCGTCAAGGAGCAACTCGGCTCCCCCCGTGTGATTCTTTCGGACGGATATAAGCGCGTGCGCCGTGTTGCCGTTGTCGGCGGCGACGGAAAGTCCTACATAGCCGCGGCTGCGGCTGCCGGGGCGGACACGTTTCTGTCGGGGCGCATCGGCTATAACGTCATGGAAGAGGCCGCCGAGCGGGACATCAACCTCGTGGAAGCCGGTCATTTCTACACGGAAAACCGCGTGACGGAATTTTTCTCCGCGCTCCTTTCGGCCGCCGTGCCGGACATGGAAGTGGAAATCCAGAACTCCAACAACCTGAAACTTTTCTGATATACGAAAGGGTTCCGTTTTTGACCGCCGCGCGGATTTCCGTGCGGCGGTTGACATTTTTTGTGCCGTGCGGTATAATATAATAATACATCGCCGCACCGGACGGAGCGGGGGAAGGAGAAGCATATGAGCGGATTTTATGAAAAACTGTCGCAGTCGTCGCCCGTGTCGGCGGTCATACTGGCCGTCGCCGTCATGCTCCTTTCCGGCTGTCTCGTCA
>CAKRWK010000190.1 GCA_934417455.1 uncultured Eubacteriales bacterium | reverse complement strand
TGAAAAATGGCTAGATATACAGGTCCGAACTGCAAAATGTGCCGCCGCGAAGGTTGCAAACTTTACCTGAAAGGCGAACGTTGCACGAACGGCAAATGCTCGTTTGACCAGAGAAGCACTGCTCCCGGTCAGCACGGCGCTGCCCGCAAAAAAATCGGTGACTACGGAAAACACCTTCGCGAAAAGCAGAAGGCAAGACGCTACTACGGCGTTCTCGAAAAACAGTTCCGTTCTTACTACGACATGGCGGAGAATATGGACGGCATCACCGGTACCAACCTTCTTGTCCTTCTCGAAAGACGTCTTGACAACGTCGTGTACAGAATGGGCTTGGCCGAATCCAGAAAAGAAGCCCGTCAGCTGGTTCTTCACGCACACTTTACCCTGAACGGTAAAAAAGTTTCCATCCCCTCTCTGCTTGTGAAACCCGGCGATGTCATCGCTGTCAAGGAATCCAGCAAAGAAAATGCGAAGTTCAAATCTCTCGCCGAAGACCTTGCTTCCAAAGCAACGCCGAAATGGCTGGACAGAGATACGGCTGCGCTGAGCGCTAAAGTCGTGGCTCTTCCCGTAAGAGACGATATTGACTTTGAAGTGGATGAACAGTTGATCGTCGAGCTCTATTCTAAATAATCCCTCATCAAAGGTACCGGACGGACGAAAGAGGCAGGCTCTTTCGTCGGCTCCCGCGTATCTTGTGTATACGTTTCTAAAATCGAATGAAGAGGAGAATTGATAGAGATGATTAACCCGATGGAAAAATTCAACATTACATCGACCAACCTGACAGAGGACGGCACGGAAGCATCTTTTGTCGCTGAACCCCTTGGCCGCGGTTACGGTGTAACCTTAGGTAATTCACTGCGTCGCATACTCCTTTCCACTCTGCCCGGCTATGCCGCAACCAGTATCAAAATCGACGGCGTTCTTCATGAAATTTCCGCCAGCAACGGCGTGAAGGAAGACGTTCCGGAGATTGTGCTGAACGTGAAAGGCATTGTGGCAAAACTGGAATGCGAAGGTCCCAAAACCGTTCGCATCGACGTGAACGGCCCCTGCGAAGTCAAGGCCGCCAATATCGAGCACGACGATGAAGTGAAAATCCTGAACCCCGAGCATCACATCTGCACCGTCAGCGAGAACGCCCGGTTCTTTATGGAACTGACTTTTGACGAAGGCCGCGGTTATGTCCCTTCGGATGTCAACAAGCAACTGTACCTTCAGAAGGCGGCCGCCAATACCGGCGCTCCCATCGGCCTGATTTTCGTCGACTCCATTTTTACCCCCGTGTACAAAGTGGAATACAACGTCGAAAATACCCGTGTCGGCAGCAGAACTGACTATGACAAACTTACCATGAAGGTGAAGACCAACGGTACGATGACGGCGAAAGACGCCGTTTCCTACGCCGCCAAGATTCTCAACGATCACCTTGCCCTGTTCATCAATATTTCCGATGAAGTGGCGACACAGCCGACCACGATTCTGACGGACCCGATTGGTGTTCAGATGGGAAAAGTCCTGGAGATGACCATTGAGGAACTTGACCTGTCGGTGCGCAGTTTCAATTGTCTGAAACGCGCCGGCATTGACACGGTAGGAGACCTGACCAACCGTACGGAAGACGATATGATCAAGGTGCGTAACCTTGGCCGCAAGTCTCTCGAAGAGGTTATCAAGAAAATGCATGCCCTCGGTCTTGAGCTGAAGAAAGTGGAAGAATAAGAAATAGGAGCAAAGAGAAATGAGAAAACTTGGCAGAACAAGTGCACAGCGTAAGGCTATGCTCAGAGGCATGACCACTCTTCTCCTCGACACCGGCAAAATCGAAACGACCTATACCCGCGCACAGGAAGTTTCCGCCAAAGTCGACGAGATGATTACCCTCGGTAAGAAGGGTGACCTTGCCGCATACCGTGCCGCTCTTGCCTTCATCACGAAGGAAGACGTTGCGAAAAAAGTATTCAGCGTCCTGGCCCCGATGTACCAGAATCAGAACGGCGGTTATACGCAGATTCTGAAACTCGGTCCCCGCAGAGGTGACGGCGCGGAAATGGCAATTGTTAAATTGGTTGCCGTGGCTGCTCCCGAAACAGAAGAGAAATAGGCCAAAGACAAACAAAAAACAATCCGAGACGGATTCCGTCCCGGATTGTTTTTTATATAACTGTGTCGGCAAGGGGGTTTCCGTATAGCCGGTTCGTTTTTCGGTTGAATGCGGTATTTTTCGGGTCGTCCGTCGGGGCGCCGACCCCTACCGCGGTGTGCGGGCAGGGATGTACGCCGCGTAGGGTGGTAGAATACTTGCACCTGTTTTTCTCCGCCCGTGTCATGTCGCGGCAGGAGCGTATATGCAGGAAATCTCTTGATGTGGGCGGTATTCATGCGCGGGCGGTATCATTGCGATTTTTTTGGTAGGGAAAAGAAAAGATACCTTTGCGGTTCCGAAAAAATCGGTTTTCGCAAAGGCATCCCATTCCGAACATGGGTTTTAAAAAACCTTGGTTTTACGTTATTTTTTTGGGCACCGTGCTACCGTGCAAGTGAGGTAGATAATCTGTCGGCTGTCGCCGAGTTTTTTCAGCACGGCCATGCCTTCCGACAGATGCCGGTCGTCGAAATAAGCGAACGGGTCGTCAAGAAGCAGGGGCGGGTATTCTTTATCATAGAGTGCATCGACCAATGCCAGCCGAAGCGCAAGGTTGCAGAGATTCTGTGTGCCGCGGCTGTACCCTTCAATGCCGTGCGTGGCGCCGTCCGTTTCTTTCGACATCTCAAAGGATGTCGTCATATGATACGCGGCCCCCGTTTCGCGGAACTTCTCAATGTACGCGGTGAACGCGTCCCGTGTTTTCTGCAAATATCGGGCGGTCAGCGCGGTGGCGGCCGATTGAAGATATTTTTTGGTTTCCAAAAGAACGCGCAACCGTTTTTCCGCCGCCTCTTTTTTGCTTTCCAGTTCGGCGCGGCGCGCCGTCCAGACTTCCTTTTCGCCGGCTTTATCCGACAGAGTCTTCGCCTGATGGCGGAGCGCTTCGATCTCCCGATTCAATGTTTGCACCGTCTCGCGGCATTCCGCGGCGCGCGCAGACAGCCGCTCGGTGAGCGCGCGGCTTTCGTCGGTGTCAAGTCCGGCGCGCCGACCGCAGAGCAGGGAATAGCGGTCTTTGGCCGTCGCGTAGGTCTGCGC
>CAKRWK010000189.1 GCA_934417455.1 uncultured Eubacteriales bacterium | reverse complement strand
CTGTCATAGATTGGAGTAAACCCAAACATGCCACGGGGGTCTTTTTTATGACGGAGCAAACGATTTATCAGGATATTGCAAAACGGACGGGCGGCGACATTTATATCGGTGTTGTCGGCCCTGTCAGAACGGGAAAGTCCACCTTTATCAAGCGTGGGCTTGATACGATGGTTCTCCCCGGCATCGAAAACGAATACGACAAAGTACGCACGGAAGACGAAATGCCGCAGAGCGCCGCCGGTCGCACCATTACCACCACCGAGCCGAAGTTTATCCCGGGGGAGGCGGTGCGCATTTCCGTCGGTGATACGGCATTGAATGTCAAACTTATCGACTGCGTCGGCTACATGGTGGAGGGGGCGCTCGGCGCAGAAGAAGACGGTCACGACCGCATGGTGAACACGCCATGGTCGGATACGCCGATTCCCTTCTCCGAAGCGGCGGAAGTCGGAACAGGAAAAGTTATCCGAGACCATTCCACCATCGGCATTCTTGTCACAACCGACGGCACTATCACCGACATTCCGCGCGAAAACTACATCGCGGCGGAAGAGCGCGTCGCGAAAGAATTAAAGGAACTCGGAAAACCTTTCTGCATTGTTCTGAACTCCGCCGCGCCCGAAAGCGAAGGCGCGCAGGAACTTGCAAAAAAGTTGGAAGATACGTATGGTGCCCCTGTGGCACTGGTCAACTGCACGGCGCTCGACACGAACGACATCCGCGAAATTTTCGGCCTTGTCCTGAATGAGTTTCCCGTTCGCGCGCTGACCTTCACGCTTCCCGACTGGATTGACATTCTCCCGAAAGAACATCCGCTGTACCGTTCGCTTATCGAAAGCATCGAAACCTTTGCGGACGGCGTGCATAAAATCGGAGTTCTGGAAGGTCGTCTCCCGGACGCGGTGAGCGCGACGTGCGTCGGCATTGCGGCCGGGGACGGCACAGCGGAATATGTCCTCCCGCTCTCCAAAGAAGTATTTTACAGGACCGTCAGCGAACTTGTCGGCATGGAAATCACCGGTGACCGTGATCTGATTGCCACCATGCGTTCGCTCTCCGAAGTCAAACGGGCTTACGAAAAGGTGGAGAGTGCCCTGCGCGATGTGAACGAAAAGGGGTACGGCGTCGTTATGCCGAGCCCGGAAGAGCTGATGTTTGAAGAACCGCGGCTTGTCAAACAAGGCGGCGGATACGGTGTCAAAGTAACGGCCAAAGCCGAATCTATTCACATGATACGCGCCGGGCTGAAAGCAGAAATCAACCCCATGGTCGGAACGGAGGAACAGGCCGAGGAAATCGTTCGTTGCCTGCAAAGCGAGTTTGAGGAGTCCCAGGAAAAAATACGCCAGTCCAACATGTTCGGAAAGTCGCTGTATGACCTCGTCAGCGACAATCTGAGTGCCAAACTGTCTCACATTCCCGAAGAATCCCGTGAAAAACTCAGCGAAACGCTGGAGCGTATCCTGAATGAAGGGGCCAACGGCCTCATCTGTATCCTTCTGTAACAAAAAGCGGCACTCGTATGAAGTGCCGCTTTTTGTTACAGAAAATTTCCCGTCGCTACGGAAAAGGCCGCGTCATCTCCGATTTTTTCGCCCACACCGGCCGCAAGACTCTCCACTTTCGCAGGAACGGCCAGACATGCCCTTTTAATTCGCGCGAACATCGCGTCATCCATATACTTGTGCGCACGCATGTAAACGCCACCCGCGATAATTCTTTCCGGATTCAGTATATCTATGAGATAGGAAAGTCCGAGACCGAAATAGTCACCGATTTCCGCATATATTTCTTTGGCTGCCCGACTGCCACGCTCCGCTGCTTCAAACAGGGATTAGGCCGTTAGTGTCTCCGGCTCTCCGGCCGAAGCACAAAAATCAACCACACCGCCGCACTGCTGAATTTCCCGCGCCCTGTTTTTTGCATACTGCGCAATACCGCCGCCACTGCAAAAACCTTCAAACGAACCGATTTTTCCGTATCCGCACGGTCCCTGACGGTCAAGGCGGATATGTCCCACCTCGCCCGCAAAATTTCCAGCGCCCGTGTACAGTTTTCCGTTCAGAATAAGCCCTGCGCCGAGCCCCGTGCCGAAGGTCAGAAAAATCATGTGCTGCGCACCCCTGCCGGCACCGTATTTCCATTCCGCAACTGCGCAGGCGTCGGCGTCGTTGCACAACTATGCCTTGAATCCGAGTCGCTTTTCCACCCTATCCGTCACACAGACATGGTCCCATCCGGGAAGATTGGGAGGCGAGAGAATAATGCCCCGCCTGCCGTCTAACGGGCCTCCGCAGGAAATACCGACGGCACGCACGTCCGCCTCGGAATGTCCCGTTTCATGCAGCATATCGCACAGCAGTGTCATCATGCGGTCAAGAACTGCCTGCGGTGTTCCCTCCGTTGCGAATTCGCGACGGTCGAAAATCTCAATATCATCGACTTTTTCTTCTCCCAGAAGAACGGCGCATTTGGTTCCTCCGATGTCGAATCCCGCTATCATAGCAATTCTTCCTCCACCGCAGCACATATCGCATGATACATGACGATATGATCCTGCTGAATGAGATAGGTTTCTCTTTTCCGACTGCAAAGGCAAATGTCAGAAATGTCCTTCAGACAGCCGCCGTCTTTTCCGACCAGTGCGAGAACGGTCGCCCCCTTCACTTTGGCAATCTTGGCGGCATTGCATACGGGAACAGAGTTACCGGATGTGGAAATTCCGATAAAGACATCCCCTTGTCGGACATATGCGTACGCCTGTTGGGAGAACACATATTCTCCACCGATGTCATTGTTCACAGCGGTCATCAACGCGCTTTGACTGACAAGACTGAATGCAGGCAATCCCACCTCCGTCTTTTGCAAAAGTATGCCGTCGTCCGGAAATGCTTTCATAAATTCTTCCGAAAACGCGTCGTCAACGGGACGTTTTTTTCTGAACGACTTGACAAATTCGCCAACGATGTGTTCGGCGTCGGCCGCGCTTCCGCCGTTTCCGCAAACATACAGCCTATGTCCCGCGCGAAACGCTTCGCATATGGATTCCGTCACTCGAAGAATGCCTTCTCTGTGCTCGTCGTCCCATCCCGACGCCTTCAGAATTTCGTCTGTCAATGCATACGTGCTTTCTTTCATATGTTGTCCTCCGTTTTCCGGTTTTTTACCGTTCTTATCCTCTTCGTCACATACCGTCGGGCGGCGGCTGAACGG
>CAKRWK010000188.1 GCA_934417455.1 uncultured Eubacteriales bacterium | reverse complement strand
TGGCCTCGCTGGTCGGGTTTGACCTCAAAGACGCGGCCTCCATCGCCATCATCGGCGCGGCCGACGGCCCGACGTCCATTTTCGTCGCGCAATATTTCGATTCCCGTTATGTCGGCGCCATCATGGTGGCGGCCTACTCCTATATGGCGCTGGTGCCCATCATTCAGCCGCCCGTCATCCGCCTTCTGACCACCGAAAAAGAACGGAAAATCCGCATGCCGTACAAAGCCGGCAACGTCTCGAAACTCACCCGCATTCTCTTCCCCGTCATTATCACCGTTATCGTCGGTCTTGTCTCGCCGAAAAGCGTCTCGCTGATCGGATTTCTCATGTTCGGCAACCTCGTCCGCGAATGCGGCGTGCTGGACGCGCTGTCCGAAACGGCGCAGAAGGTTCTCGCCAACCTCGTCACGCTTCTTCTCGGCCTGACCGTCGCCACCAAAATGCAGGCCTCCACGTTCCTGACCAAGGAAACCCTGCTGATTATCGGTCTCGGCCTTGTTGCCTTCATTTTCGACACCGCCGGCGGCGTTCTCTTTGCCAAGG
The DNA here is from genome assembly GCA_934417455.1 of uncultured Eubacteriales bacterium. Taxonomy (GTDB): domain Bacteria; phylum Bacillota; class Clostridia; order Oscillospirales; family CAG-272; genus UBA1740. The sequence continues at coordinate 2,724 of CAKRWK010000188.1, read as the reverse complement.
TCTTAAACCTGTTCCTCAAAAACAAAATCAATCCCATGATAGGCGCCGCCGGCATTTCCGCCTTCCCCATGTCTGCCCGTGTCGTTCACAAAATGGGACTGAAAGAGGACCCCGAAAACTTTCTTCTCATGCATTCTGTCGGCGTCAACGTCTCGGGACAGATTGCCTCCGTCATTGCGGGCGGTCTTATCATCGCCCTGATACACTGATGCCGCCCGACGGCCAAAGTCCGTCAACTCTCCACAAAAAAGAAAGGAGACGTCCGCGCCCGCGAACGTCAAGGTTACCGTTATGAATATACAGGCTTTTCTCGATACGCTTCCCGTCATGGGGCAAGGCATGCTCGGCATTTTCGGCGTCTGCCTCGTCATCATCGGCTGCGTCTACTTGCTTTCTTTCATCCGTCCGAAAGACAAAAACGACAAGGAAAGCAAATAACTGTTTACAAAAATCAGCGACTGCCCGCATGCGATATGGCATGCGGGCAGTCACTTTTTTACCAAATAATCTGCGCGATTTTTGTGTGAGGAATTTTGTTTCTGACAGATGGGGAGCCGATAAAATCAGTCCTCTTCGTCGTCTTCCGTATTGTCGGAACCTTCTTCCGGAACATAGTAATGGGCGATCATCTGTGCGCACCCGGTATGTTCAAGATACAGAAATGCATATGTTTCACCCGATTCCAAAATCCCGCCGGTTTCCAACAGCAAAAGGTTTTCGATTCCTTCCACTTCCACATAAGGGCAGTTATTTCGTTGAATGCCGTCGTTCGGATCTTCATTTTTCCGAAAACCAATAACTTTCCCGACAACTTTTTTGTATTGCTTTTTTCTGTAGGCCGGAAAATCGAGAATCATATTTTTCAGATTTTTGCGGTTAAAAAATATGAGAAAAAATGCAATGATCAACGCGGCGCCGATCTTCAAAAAAATGTCCCCGTCGAATACATGTACCTGTTTGAAGACTGCCACACAAGAACCAATGAACAAAAGAGCAATGACTGCAACAAAAGTCCATCTCCCCCTGTACAATGATGAAATGTCTTCCGTTGACTTGCTGTTTTTGTATGTTTCAACGCTGTTGTTAAAGGCTTCTTTCAGATTTTTGTCCATAGAATTTTCTCATTTCAATTCAGTATGATATTGAGCAAGATTCAACGGAGCCAAGAAGGCAGCAAACCGCGAGCCCCTTTTACAATGCCCTTCCAGAACGGAATTTCCGATTTGGGGGCTATTTTGTCAGAAACAGTACCGCCGGATTTACGATTTGACGACGTCTCTGACCGTGTATATTTGCAATGCTTTGTCTACCTTTATTTCCCACGGAAATCCAACATCGACTCTTTTCTTGTAGAAAGCTACGTACGCCCCATCCTCTAAATCTTCGTAAAGTCCCATCAAATCTTGGTCGTCTATGTTATAATAAAAGGCATCGTTAAAGTACACTCTAAATTCGATTTTGCAAAATTTTATTTTCATAGATAGGCCGGAAACGAACAAAATTATCATTTCTGTGGAAGAGACTGAAATGCTTTTTACATAATCCTTGCCCGCGAAAAACTGTTCGCAACTCTGAAAAGGGTCCGTCGGGTGATTGTCCCCGGCGGTCTTTGTCTTTGTCTTTTTGCGAACGATTTTACCTGCGAAAAGTTCTTCAAATTCTTCTATCGTGCCGCTGACAAGCAAATCCTTTTCGCAAATAAACTGTTGGCTTTTCGCCGGAAAGTAGAAAGTAATGAAATAATACTCGCCGTAGTCGTAGACTTTTTTCACATCTGCCATATCGCGGGTATAGTCAAATTCTTTTCCCTGAAGAGCCAACCCTTCGTTACTGATACGAACCAACGTCGGAAAGAATTTGTCAAAATCTTTTTGCGGAACCTTCCGCTTAGTTAATGCTAAACAACCGAAGAAAAGTAAAAATAAAAATCCGGCGATTATCCCCAAAAGGTACCATGCATGGAGTATAGCGGAAAAGTAAGTTGCCACGGGAAGGCCTCCGATGAAATAGACGGAACAAAAGAGGTAGGTCAGCATTCTCTCTTGCCAAGCAAAAAATTTTCTTTTTATGGTTTCTTTTATGTCACCTTGGAATTCTATCATTTTCACCGGTTTCCTTTTTCAAACACAATTTTTACGGTGGGGGTAAATCCGAGGTTTTCTTTGATTGCCTCTAAAAATCTGTCGGCAAATTCTTCGAGTTTCCAGTCAACGGGGACATATTCGTAAATTGAGTTTTCATTGCCGGTATCGGTGTGATAATATGTTATTTTTTCAACTTCGGGCAGGCGGTATATCTCGGCAATCACATATTGCAGGTCTTGCAGACGACCGTGCAGCATGTCGAAATAAGGTTCGATATTCTTTTCGTGTTTCGGACAATAAAGAAAGAAAAACGGATCGTTACAAGGCAGATACTCCGATCCGTCCTCGGCAAGAGGAATCATCCGATCATATCCGCAGGCAATGTTGAAGAACACTTCATTTTCATTCAGGTCACACATAAACAAATCGTTCTTCTCTTCGCTGAAGTAAACCAAAATATTACCTCGCTGGTAAGAACGGAATACCCGCGGTTTGTTATATTTGATTTTTCCCCAGATAAAAGTACTCACAAATTCACCCCCCGATGTCCGTATGACAGCCTTCGTCGGTAATACCCGTGCGGTCACACCGCTACACACCGGACTCCAACCTGATTTCAGTATACCATATCGAAGTGGAA
>CAKRWK010000187.1 GCA_934417455.1 uncultured Eubacteriales bacterium | reverse complement strand
CGCGGCACCAGTACCTATGACGGCATGTCCATCGCCCGCGCCGTCGTCGAATATACGTATTCACCGAAAATCGGCGCGAAAACGCTCTTTGCCACGCATTATCACGAACTTGTGGCCATGGAAAACGAGTTTCCCGGCATCGTCAATTATCATATCGCCGCGAAGAAAAAGGGGGACGAAATACTGTTCCTGCGGAAAATCGTGCCCGGCGGAACCGACGATTCCTATGGTATCGAAGTCGCGAAGCTGGCCGGCGTACCGACCGAGGTTGTCCGTCGCGCCAAGGAAATCCTGCGGGACATCGAATCGGGGAAACCGACCGCCCCCGCTGCGAAAAAAGAGGAGAGGGAAGACGACCTTCTGTCCGCCCTGTCCTATTCCAAAGAGGCGGACGTTGCCGAACGTCTGCGCAAAACGGACTTCAATACGCTGACGCCGATTGAGTCGATGAACCTGCTCTACGAACTCAAAAAACTGCTGTCGGATGATTAAATCGTAAACTAACATATGCAAAACGGAGGTTTTTATGGGAAATATTCATGTTCTCAGTTTTGAAGTTGCCAACCTGATTGCGGCCGGAGAAGTCGTCGAACGGCCGTCATCCGTCCTGAAGGAACTTATCGAAAATTCCATAGACTCCGGCGCAACGACAAGCGTTGCGGAAATCAAGCGCGGCGGCATTGCTCTTATCCGCGTGACGGACAACGGTTGCGGCATGACGCGCGACGACCTGCCCGTCGCCCTGAAACGGCACGCGACAAGCAAAATCCGCGACGAACACGACCTGGCCGCCATCATGACCCTCGGTTTCCGCGGAGAAGCACTCGCCGCCATTTCCTCCGTTTCGCGCATGATGATTATTACCAAGACGAAGGATGCGGAGGTCGGCTCCATGCTGACCGCAACGGCGGGACAGGTCGACGTTCTCTCGGACGTTGAATGTGCCGACGGTACAACCGTTACCGTCGAGGACCTCTTTTTCAACGTGCCCGCGCGGCGGAAGTTCTTAAAGAAGGAATCCACAGAGGCCATGAATGTGGCGGCACTTGTGGAGAAAGTGGCACTTTCGCGTCCCGACATTTCCATTCAGTTGCTCGTTGACGGGGAAGAGCGTTTCAAAACTCCGGGCGGCGGTGACAGGGAGCGCACGGCCTACGCCGTTCTCGGCCGCGATTTCGCGGAAAAAATCATTCCCGTGGACGGTACGACGGGCGGCATTCATGTCTACGGTCTTATCGGCCGCAGTGACAACGTCCGCAAAAACCGTAACCTCGAAAATATTTTCATCAATGGCCGCTATGTCAAGAGTCTGACCGCTGCGGCGGCGCTCGAAAAGGCCTATACTTCCTATATCGCGCCCGAGTCCTTTCCCGCCTGTGTGCTGTTTCTCGACATGGACCCCATGAGCGTGGACGTCAATGTCCACCCGGCGAAACTGGAAGTCAAGTTTTCCGACGAACGCGCCGTATTCGAGGCCGTGTATTACACCGTGCGCCACGCGCTTGAAAGCAGCGAATACCGCCCCGAATTTGCCCTCGGCAAAAAGACGGACACGAAGAATTTCGTGCCGCCCGCACCTGCCGAACAGATAAAATTTGCCCCGTCCGGTGCCCACGCCGACCGTCCGCCGGTGTCCGACCGGCCGACCGTGCCCGCGCCTTCCTCCTTTTACGGAACAAAACCGACCGTCCCGCCCTCCGCCGCTGCGCACGTGGAAAGCGGAAAACCGTCGTTTTCTTATCCCGAGCGACGGGAAACGCTCACACCGCGCGAGTCTTTGCGCGTGCTGGACGCCTACCGCAAAGCGGAACCAGAAGAGAAAACCCCCGCCCCTGTGCCCGCACCGACCGATGTAGCCGGAAAAACGGCCCCCGAATATCACTATGTCGGCGAAGCCTTCGACTGCTATGTCATGATTGAATATCGGGGCGACCTTCTGATTATCGACAAACACGCCGCCCACGAGCGCGTGATTTTTGAAGAACTCAAAGCGAGACAGACGGAGGACGGCCGCGTTTCGTCGCAGACACTGCTTTTGCCGCTTGCCGTCTCTCTGACGGCGGATGAATACGCCGCCGTTGCGGATTTTTCGGAGGAACTCCGCGCCGTCGGTTTTGATTTCGACCTCGGAGAACGCGTGGTCAACATCAAAGCCATTCCGGAGCGTATTGACCTGTCGGACGCCGAAGGCCTCTTTGTGCAGATGGCGGACGAACTTGCGGGCGGCCGCGGTAACCCCGCCGTCACCGAATCGAATCGCCGCGAACGCACGCTGTATCAGGTGGCCTGTAAAGCCGCCATCAAAGGCGGCCGCGTCTATGACCGCTCCGTTATCGACTGGCTGATAGGGAAGATACTCTCCCTGCCGGACATCACCGTCTGTCCGCACGGCCGTCCGATTGCCTACAAAATCACCAAGCACGAACTCGATAAACAGTTCGACCGCATCAAGTAAGAAAAGGAATACATATGGGAAAATTCACGCTTCTGAAAACGGAAGGCACGGCGCGCCGCGGCCGCTTTGAAACGGTGCACGGCACGATAGAAACCCCCGTCTTTATGAACGTCGGTACTTCGGCCGCCATCAAGGGCGGCATCTCCACCGACGACCTGCACGACGTCCATTGTCAGGTCGAACTCTCCAATACCTACCACCTGCACATCCGCCCCGGCGATGCGCTCATCCGCCGGATGGGCGGCATTCATAAGTTTTTCAAATGGGACCGCCCCGTCCTCACCGATTCGGGCGGGTTTCAGGTGTTTTCCCTCGCCAAACTCCGAAAAATTACAGAGGAAGGCGTGGCCTTCAATTCGCATATCGACGGCAAACGCATCTTCATGGGGCCGGAGGAATCCATGCGGATTCAGTCGAACCTCGGATCCACCATCGCCATGGCGTTTGACGAGTGCATTGAAAACCCCTCGCCGTATCCGTATGTCAAAGCGTCCGTGGAACGCACCGTTCGTTGGCTCCGCCGCTGTCGTGCCGAAATGGACCGGCTGAACGCCCTGCCGGGTACCGTCAATCCGAATCAGATGCTTTTCGGTATCAATCAAGGCGGAACGTATGACGACCTGCGTATCGAAAATATGATAGAAACCGCCAAAATCCCCTGCGACGGTTATGCCATCGGCGGCCTTGCCGTCGGTGAGGACGCCGATACCATGTACCACATCATCGAAACCGTGGAACCCTATATGCCGAAGGACAAACCCCGTTACCTGATGGGCGTCGGCACGCCGCAGAACATCGTCGAAGCCGTTCATCGCGGCGTGGACTTCTTCGATTGCGTGATGCCCTCCCGCAACGGCCGACACGGA